>JAQBUJ010000011.1 GCA_027623845.1 Pseudomonadota bacterium | reverse complement strand
AAACTCAAAGCCCAACTCAAATATGCCGCCGACAAGGGTATCCCTTGGATCTGGTTTCCCCCGGCCGAGGTGGGCGGTGAGCATCAGGTTAAGAACTCGGCGACCCGCGATCAAACCCCCGCCGATCCGGCGACCTGGTTGCCGGAATAGACGCCAGGCCGAAAAGCAGCGGGTCGAAAAGCAGCGGGTTGGGGAACACCGGGTTGGGAATCAGCGGGTTGGAGACTGTTCATCTATCCCCCTGGCATTTCGTTCTGGCGCGCGCCTATAACTGGCACCGGGTCGATGATGGTCTGTTCCGTTCGGCGCAAATGTATGGCGGGCATATTCACCCCCTGCTGAAACACCATGGCATCGCCACGGTGATCAACCTGCGCGGCGCCAATCCCAACTCAACCTGGTACGACCCGGAGCGCGCAGCCTGCGAAGCCCTGGGGATAACCTATCTCGACCGACCGTTGCATTCGAGGCGTCTGCCGAAACAAGAGATGTTGGTGGGGCTACTTGAGGCATTCGATAGCGCCGCGAGACCAATGCTGATCAAGTGCTCCGGCGGCGCCGACCGCACGGCTTTAGCGGCCGCACTTTTCATACTCCAAAGTCGCGGAGTAACCGCGCTGCCTCAAGCGCGCCGACAAATGGCGTTGTTGCCCTATCTGCACCTGCCAAAACGCTACCAACGCTGGATCCGGCGCTTCCCGGATTTTTTCGAAGTGGACCACCACGGCAGAGACATTAAGGAATGGGCGCAGGAAGGCTATCGCCCGGACCGCTTTGCTGCGTGGCTGGTCGCGAATGGTTTTGATGGCACCTGGCGGAAATAGGCCGGGTAGCGAAAATCAGCCCTTAACAGCCTGCGTTTCCAGCATTCTACCCTGCGTATCGGCCTACCCTGCCTATCGGCGGCTCGCGGTTCTTGCGCGCGCCAGAGCCTAACCGGCTTAACTAAACCACTGGCCCGCCAACGATACCGCGGTCATGCAGATCGGCGATCGCGTGGTCCGGCAGACCAAGCGCGCCGGCCAGCACGGCATCGGTATCGGCGCCCAGCACCGGCGCCGGAGCCACCGGAAGATCCGCAAGGTCAGAGAACCGCAACGGCAGCCCCGCCGCCATATACTCGCCAATCCCGGGTTGAGAAATCTGCTGCATCATCGGGTTGGCGGGCGTGCATCGCGGGTCGTCCCGCACCATTTCGGTGAAGGTCTGATATGGCCCCCAAAGCACGCCGGCCTTGTCCAGCACCACGCGCACCGCATCGATGCCGCGCGCCGCTATCCAGGGCTCGATAAGGGCGACGATGGCGTCGCGGGCGAGATAGCGGTCGCCCTCGCCGTCAAGATCCAAACCGGTTTCCGCCTCCAGGCGGCTAACCGCTTGCTCGATCCCCACCGCTGTTTTCAGACGGCGCCATTGCGGCTTGGTTAGCGCCGTCAGCATCACGCGCTTGCCATCGGCGGTCAGAAAATCATGACCAAAAGCGCCGTAAACGTTGTTCCCATCGGCCGTCCGGTTGCGATTCAGCAGTTCCGCCTCGGCGATATGACCGAGCGCGCTGGTCACCCAGAGCGCCACATCTGACAGCGCCAGGCTGATCAACCTTCCACTGCCATCACGCAAACGTTTGCGTTCCGCCGCAAGAATACCGGTCGCCGCCATGCTTCCGGTCACCAGATCCCAGGCGGGAAGCAAATGATTCACCGGTCGGTCGTGGTCCCTCGGCCCGGTGGCGAAGGGAAATCCCATCGCGCAATTGATCGTGTAGTCCACCGCCGGAGAGCCATCGTGACTGCCCAGCACGTTCAACATGATCACGTCATCGCGCAGCGACTTCAGGACGCTGTAATCGAACGGGCCGCCGGGCGGATGGTTGGTCAAAAAGACTCCCCGATCCGGGCCAGGCTCGCAGATCAAGGCCCGAATCAACTCCCGGCCCTCTTCGGCTCGTGTGTTAACCGCGATCGACTTCTTACCTTTGTTGAGGCCGGCCCAATAGAGGCTGCGGCCCTGATCATCGAGAGGCCAACGCCGGTGGTCCATACCCCCACCAACCGGATCGAAGCGAATGACTTCCGCGCCAAGCTGCGCCAGGGTCATGCCGCCAAGTGGGGCAGCGACGAAGGCCGAACCCTCGATGACCCGAAGGCCGGAAAGCAGATCGTACATTTTGTCGTCCTAGACTGGTTAATCGATTTGGGAATCGGACTCTCGATCGCGATCATAAACCTGCATGAAGCGTGGAGCGATACGGCGCAATCTTTCCTCATTCACCCGACCGCTACGGGTCATGTAGTCGTACGCCAAATCCAACGGCGACAGCTGCATGCGCTGCGCAATATCCTCGTACCAGCCATAGCTCCCCGCAGCGGCGGCAAGCAACTTGTCTACGATGGGTCGTCGCGCCGCCTCGAACGCAGCGAGAGCCGCCGGCACATCCTCGGGGTATTCGAGGAAGGCTCGCCATAGCGCGATAGAATCCTCCAAAGCCAACCGGGTTCCGGAGCCGATCGAGAAATGCACGCTACGAAGCGCATCTCCGATCAAGACCTTGTTGCCGTCAACCCATTCCTCCACGCGCGTGACCGGGAACCGTCGCCAATCGGATTTATTCGAGATCAAGGCATGGCCATCCAGGTCGGGCGCAAATACACGCTCGCAATAAGCGCGGCTTTGCTGGTCGGTCATCCGGGCGAAGCCGGCCAACTGAAACGTCGCAGCATCGCATTCAACGATGAAAGTGCTCCTGTCAGGGGCATAGCGGTAATGATGGGCGACGAAATGCCCGTCGGCGTTCTGACGAAAGGTGAGGGTCAAGGTCTCAAACACCCGCGAGACGCCATACCACACGAACCGATTGTTGAGCATTTCGCGTTGTGGCTGGAACACCGAAGCGCCCGCGCTTTGGACCACGGAATTGAGGCCATCGGCGCCAACCACCAGATCAAACCCCTTGATGCTATCGATCGTCGCTGTTTCGCCATGGCGGATCTCGACCCCAGCGTCACCGCAAAAACGCTCCAGAATGCGCAACAGTTCCAGTCGGGAAATTCCAGAGAAACCGTTCCCGTCGATGGATAGGCGCCGATCGCGATGCACCAAGGTCAAATCGCGCCAGGTTTCCAGGGCCGCGGTAATCCGCTGGTAGGAGGTTGGGTCGGCTTCGGCGAGATATCCCAACGCGGTCTCGGCGAACACCACGCCGAAACCATAGGTGGCGCCAGGGGCGTTTTGCTCGACGAGGGTAACCGCATGAGTGGGAAAGGAGCGCTTGAATAGGTCGGCGAAATACAATCCAGCCGGACCGCCGCCGACAACGAGAACCCGCATTCTCGATCGCCCTCCTCGGTCGTCACCCACCCCATTGGCCTAGTGGTCTAATCGAAACGGGCCCGATCCATGAATCAGCCCACGAACATGGTGGTCTGGAGGCGCGACCAGCCCCGACCTAGCCACACCATCGGGGGCCCAGCCTGTTTGGGCCACGGCGCCTCAGGCGGCGGACCGCATTCCCGCCGCTGAAACCGCATCACCGACATGGGTTTCAAACTGTTTGAAATTCTCGGCAAAGCACCCGCATAGGTCGGCGGCGGTAGCATCATAACTCGCCTTATCGCTCCACGTAGAGCGCGGGTCGAGGATATCCGCTGGAACCTCCGGGCAGCTCTCCGGAACACTCAAACCGAAACACTCATCCCGGCGCAGCGCCACCTTCGTCAGCCGTCCATCAAGCGCCGCCCGCACCATCGCACGGGTATAGGCGATCTTCATCCGCTCGCCGCCATCTCCCGCCCGGCCACCGGACCACCCCGTGTTCACCAACCAGCACGTGGAACCGTGCTTAGCCATCCGTTCGCGCAGCATCTCACCGTAAACCGTCGGGTGCCTCGGCATGAACGGCGCGCCGAAACATGTTGAGAACGTCGCTTCCGGCTGGCTCCCCATCCCCTTCTCGGTTCCGGCGACCTTAGCGGTGTAGCCGGAGAGAAAATGGTACATCGCCTGTTCCGGCGAGAGGCGTGAGATCGGCGGCAGCACGCCGAAGGCGTCAGCGGTCAGCATGATAATGTTCTTGGGGTGCTCCGCCATGCCCGAAACGCTTGCATTATCAATAAATTCAAGCGGGTAGCAGGCTCTCGTGTTCTCTGTGAGACTGCCATCGAACAGATCCAGCGCCCGCGTCGCCGGGTCAAAAACCACATTCTCCAACACGGTGCCGAAACGATGCGTGGTGGCGTAAATGTCGGGTTCGGCCTCCCGCGACAAATTGATCACCTTGGCGTAGCAGCCGCCCTCGAAATTAAACACTCCTTCGGACGACCAGCCATGCTCGTCATCACCAACCAAAGTCCGGGTTGGATCCGCCGACAGAGTTGTTTTCCCGGTCCCCGACAGGCCGAAGAAAATCGCCGTGTCGCCGGCCGCGCCAACATTGGCCGAGCAGTGCATCGGCATCACATCGCGGTCCGGCAACAGGAAATTCAAAATGCCGAAGATCGATTTCTTGATCTCGCCCGCATAGTTGGTCCCGCCAATGATCACCGTCTTACGATCAAAGTCGACGATGACGAAGGTTTCTGAATTCAACCCATCCTCAGCGCCGCGCGCTTGCAGCCCCGGCGCATGCAAAATCGTGAAATCTGGCTCGAACCCGACCTTCTGCTCGGCAGTCGGGCGAATGAACATATTTTGGGCGAACAGGTTAGCCCAAGCCGCATCGGTGATCACCCGCACCTTCAGACGATGCGCCGGATCTGCGCCGGCGAAGCAGTCTTGAACGAAAACGTCGCGGCCTTGGAGGTAGGCCGCGACGCGATGGTGCATCATTTCGAAGGTTTGGGGGGCGACCGGTTTATTGAACCCTCCCCAGTTTACCTTGTCATGCACACTGGGAGTGTCGACGATAAACTTGTCCTTTGGAGACCGCCCCGTATGGATGCCGGTATTAACCGTCAGCGCCCCGCCCGCGGTAACCACGCCCTCGCCGCGCCGGACCGCTTCTTGGTACAACGCTGGCGGACTCAAATTCCAGTGAATGGTCCCGGGATTAAAAAGGCCATGCGCCGTGAGATCGCCTCGGCCTGCCGGCTCTGCCGTTTTTACCACCACTTCCTCCAACAGAATTTCCTCACCCGGCGCACGTTGGTGGCCGCTCCCGTTTTGTGCAGGAGAGGTTTGATTGCGTATCGCCGCCCAAAAATCAACAGGGGAAATTCAACAAACTGTAACAGAGGTTATCGGTCCGCGGACTCCCGCCGCGCCAGCTTGGCGAGTCCTACTAATTCAGCGCGCGCGCCCCCGGCATCGAAAACCGGCTTCGCGAACCGGAGTCGTGCGGTTTTCCCGTCGAGTCGCATGTCAACGCCCTCGGAGTCGCAGCCGGTAAGGCGCCATCCCTTGCCCGGCATACCGAGAAGTTCGCTCGCATAGGCTTGCACCGCGTCGGCATGATCATCATTCATGTGCGCAACAATATCCGCCTCGGCCGCCTGCAACGCCAAGCTGGATGGTCCGGGAATTTCTTTCCCGTCGATCCAATGAATTCGCCCAAAGCCGGCAACAAGATGCGCGCGCTCGATTGAGACGCGATAGGAATGGAAGTCGGAGAACCCGGCATAGATCGCGGCGGAGGGGTGACGGGCCAGGAACCGGGCCCGCGATGCGTCATCACACCGTTCCGCCCGGCCAAACACCGCCGCGCGCGAACCGGTCAATGGATCGTCCAGCCCTTCGGTTCCGTCAAACAGCAATGACACCCGCTGATCCACCACTATGTTCCGGGTGTGCTCGGCGAGGTCCGAAATAAATAGCAATGGGGTGGCCGCTTGATCGCAGGCAACGAGAACGAGCGAGCCATGCGGCCACCCTTCTCTATCATGCTGCGCCGTGGAGAGAACCGCTCGATCGCACGCCCGGATCAATTGCCGAACCGCCTCTCTCGGATTCAAATCCTGCGTCTTGTCCATTTGCTCGATCGCCTCCGGTGATGATGCGACAGGACGGCAGCGATCCTATATGCTGTGTCGTGGCCTTGCACGCCTGCTGCGGTGGACCATATGGGGCGCAGCGCCTCAATCAAGCCATAAGTTTGCCCGATTGCAGCGATAAACCACATTATCCGCGGACCGAGGCAAGGAGAAATGGACCATGGGGAACACCATTGCGCTGGTCGATGACGACCAGAACATCCTGACCTCCGTTTCAATGGCGTTGGAGGCGGAAGGGTTCACGGTTCATACCTTTAAGGATGGCGAGGAGGCATTGCGGGGACTTAGCCAGCGGCAGATGGACCTCGCCGTTTTGGACATCAAGATGCCTCGACTTGACGGCATGGAGGTGCTCACGCGCCTGCGCCGAGAGTCCAACATGCCGGTGATCTTCTTAACCTCGAAAGACGACGAGATCGATGAAGTGCTCGGGCTCCGCATGGGCGCCGATGACTACATCAAGAAACCGTTTTCCCAACGGCTGCTGATCGAACGCATTCGCGCGCTGTTGCGCCGTCAAGAACTGGCGCAGGAGGAAACCGACCCGAATTCGGAAGGCACCGCGGTCCGCGGCGACCTTATTCTCGACGGCTCGCGGCATCTGTGCACTTGGAAGGGGCAAGCCGTCGCCTTGACGGTCACCGAATTTCTCATCCTGAAATCGCTTTCCAATCGCCCTGGCCATGTCAAAAATCGCGACCAATTAATGGATGCGGCTTATGGTGACGCGGTCTATGTGGATGATCGAACGATCGACAGCCATATCAAGCGGCTTCGTAAAAAATTCAAGATGACCGACCCGGATTTCGAGCAGATTGAGACGCTCTACGGGGTTGGCTATCGTTACCGCGACCCCGCCGTCGCGGCGCCCGTCCCACACTGACGCCAAGCCGGGGGGCTTCGAGCAAGATATGGCCTTCGGATCGAAACCCGATCATGCGGACATTAGAACCTCGAACGGTTCCCCGACACCTGGGCCGCCCCGGCGCCCAGGCGCTGGAACAGCGCGCCGCCGGAAGCGCTGGGTGTCCCGCCTCACGCTGCGCATCTTGGCGATCAACTTGTTCGCGGTCGCCATTCTATTCGTTGGCGTCCTCTATCTCGACCGCTACCAGAACAGCCTCATCCAAGCGGAACTGGAAGCGGTGTCCCATCAAGCCGCGTTGTTCGCGCGCGCCGTCGGAGAGGTCGCGGTCGAACAGGAACTAAGCGCAAACCATCAGCTTTCCCCAAACCGGGTGCGGCGCATGATGCGGCGGTCGTCAACGGCGCTTCCGGCCAGAGCCAGAGTTTTTAACGCCAACGGCGCCCTGCTCGCGGACAGTCTCAGGCTCGGACGACCGGGTGGACTGGTGTTGATCCGCCCGCTACCACCGCCCACGGCAGACCGGTTGATGCAAGAAATGGCGGAGCGGGTTTATGACAGAATCGTGAACTGGCTGCCCCGGCGCAGCGGGCTGCCCTTGTACCGCGAGTCAGCGCGCCAGCTCGCCAATAGCTATCCGGAAGTCATCCAAGCTTTGCGCGGCGTCTCGGTGCAGACCGTGCGGGCGACTGAAGCCGGCGGGCTGATTTTGACCGTCGCGGTACCGATCCAAAAATACAAGCAAGTGCTCGGAGCGCTTCTGTTGTCCGTCGAGGGGGAGAAGATTGATCAGGCGGTACGATCTGTTCGATTTGAAATCCTCGGCGTTTTCGCCGTCGTCTTTGCGATCACCGTCGCGCTGTCGCTCTATCTCGCGGGATCGATCACCCGACCGGTTCAACGCTTAGCGGCGGCGGCGGAGCGCGTGCGAACCGGCCATGATCGCCG
Organism: Pseudomonadota bacterium; assembly: GCA_027623845.1. Classification (GTDB taxonomy): domain Bacteria; phylum Pseudomonadota; class Alphaproteobacteria; order Thalassobaculales; family Thalassobaculaceae; genus JADHLJ01. Next base: position 7,680 of record JAQBUJ010000011.1, on the reverse strand, counting down.
CTATTCAATCCCTGAATTCACCGGCCGAGGCGACGAGATCGGCGACCTGGCCCGAGCGATGCGACAAATGACCGATAATTTATGGCAACGCATGGATGCGATCGAACGTTTCGCGGCGGATGTCGCCCACGAAATCAAAAACCCTCTGACCTCGGTGCGCAGCGCGGTGGAGACGGCCGCCCGCGTAACCGATCCGGCGCAACGCGAGAAACTGCTGGCCATCATTCTCGACGACGTCAATCGGCTGGACAGGCTGATCAGCGATATTTCCGAGGCCTCTCGTGTCGATTCCGAATTAAGCCGGGAAGAAACAACCAGTGTCGACATTGGGCGCATGTTGGAAACCATTGGCGATATCTATACGTCGACCTCCAGACTAGGGTCCGGCGATTTGATCTGCGAGGTTAATGGCGACGGTGCCTCGCTGATGGTCAACGGGCATGAAAACCGTCTCGTGCAAGTGATCCGCAATTTGATCGACAATGCGGTGACGTTCTCGCCCCCGGATGGTCGCATCACGATCCGCGCCGGCGCTTCCGGCCAACACATCACCATCTCCGTAGATGACGAGGGCATCGGAATCCCGGAAGGCAAACTCGATGCTATTTTCGACAGATTTTATTCGGAGCGCCCGGCGGGGGAGAAATTCGGAACCCATTCGGGTCTTGGGCTTTCCATTTGCCGGCAAATCGTCGCGGCCCACGACGGATGGATCAGCGCCGAAAACCGAAAGACGCCAGGGGGAGAGGTGCTGGGAGCCCGATTTATTCTTGTCCTGCCCAAGGCCGGCCTTGGAAAGGGTGGCGGGACGGATTGACAAATCCTCGCGCCGGAGCGAGCAATGCGGCATGGAACGGGTCTATGGCACCTGCGTCGCGATCAATGGCAAAGCGGTCCTCTTTAGAGGGCCGTCCGGCAGTGGCAAATCCGATCTGGCGCTTCGGGTAATCGAGGCCGGCGGCCAGTTGGTCGCGGATGACCAAACGGTACTCACCCGGGAGAGTGAACGGCTGGTCGCCACCTGCCCGGACCCAATATCAGGCCAAATTGAAGTCCGTGGCATCGGCATCGTCCCGGTGGATACGGTGCGCCGGGCCCCGTTAGCCTTGGTGATGGATCTGGTCCCGCCGGAACAGGTCGAGCGGTTTCCGGAACCGGGACTTTGCCGCTATCTTGATATAGAAATCCCGTTGCTTACCATTGCCCCTTTCGAGGTCTCGGCGGCGGCCAAGGTTCGGCTGGCTCTGTCATTTGTGGAAAAGCGATGATCCAAGCCGTGAATCAATGCGATCGGTGACCCTATGAACGATCCTGTCGAGGCTACCGAACAATCGACCGACGGTTTGCGACGCGTGGTCCTGGTCACCGGCCTTTCCGGCGCCGGACGAACCACTTGCCTGAAAACGCTGGAAGACAGTGGCTTCGAGGCGGTGGACAATCTTCCTTTGTCTTTGATGCCGGCCTTGCTCGTGTCTTTGATGCCGGCCTTGCTCGCGCCTTTTGCCGCGACCGACGCGCCCCAGCCAACAGAGAAAATCGCCATCGGCGTCGACACCCGAACCCGTGATTTCGACGCAGAGACCTTTCTCGCAAATCTGGACCAGTTGCGCAGCAATGGGGTTTCGATCTCCGTGGTTTTCCTCGATTGCGACACCGACGTGCTGATTCGGCGCTTCACCGAAACGCGGCGACGCCATCCCCTAGCCAAAGACCGTCCGGTGGCCGATGGCGTCCGAATAGAGCGCGGCCTGTTGGCGCCGGTGCGGGAGCGGGCGGATATCGTGATCGATTCGTCTCATCTTTCGCTGCCGGATTTCCGGCAAGTGCTCACGGGCGGTCTCGACATCGCCGACGCTCGGGTGCTGACCGTGACCATCGCGTCATTCGGGTTTCGCAATGGGCTGCCACGCGAGGCGGATATGGTCTTCGACGTGAGATTCCTTTCCAACCCGCACTATGACGACGCGCTCAGACCGCTGGATGGTCGGGACCGGTCGGTCGCGGACTTCATCCGAAAAGACCCGGGTTTTGACGATTACTTCAACCGTCTGACGGCGTTTATAGAGCCGCTGCTGCCGCGCTTTGCCGAAGAGGGCAAGAGCTATCTAACCGTCGCGATCGGGTGTACCGGCGGCCGGCATCGTTCGGTTTTCGTTGCGAGCGGCTTGGCGGAATGGTTGCGCAAGTCGGGCCATGCGGTCACGCTCCGGCATAGGGACTTGGACAAGGCGGCTGCGGACTAGCGGAAACGATTGACGGTTCCCGAAGCAGGCATTTCAAGAGGACGAGGGCAATGGCTGAAATGGAAGGCGCCACGCCGATCGGCATCGTACTGGTAACCCATGGGGCGCTGGCGGACGAACTTCGGTTGGCGATGGAACATGTCGTGGGTCCACAGAGCAGCACCGCGACAGTGTGTATTGGTCCGGACGATGACATGGAACAGCGGCGCGACGACATCCTGAAATCAGTCGAGGCGGTCGATACTGGCAGCGGCGTAATCGTCTTGACGGACATGTTCGGGGGCACCCCCTCCAATCTGGCCATCTCGATCATGGAGAAGCCGAGTATTGAGGTGATCGCCGGCGTGAACCTGCCAATGCTGGTCAAGCTTGCCAGCATCCGCGAAAAATCGACCCTGGCGGATGCGGTTTCTCAAGCCCGCGAGGCCGGCCAAAAATACATCATGATCGCCTCGCACGTATTGCGGGGCGCTTGATGACCGGCTCCGGCAACGTATCAATTGAAAGAACCGTCACGATCGTCAACCAACGGGGGCTGCACGCCCGCGCGGCCGCGAAATTCGTGAGATTGGCGGGCGAGTTCTCTTCCGAAATCGAAGTGACCAAGGACGGGGAAACGGTATCGGGTCGTTCGATAATGGGCCTGATGATGCTCGCTGCGGCAACCGGCTGCTCGATCCATCTTGAAGCCAGTGGAGCCGATGCGCGCGCCGCTGTCGAAAGCATCGCCCGGTTGGTGGAAAACAAGTTCGATGAAGACTGAACGGGAACAACAAGACCACCCGATGGGCGAGGAGCAATTTCACGACGGTGTCGGCGTCTCCGCCGGCATCGCCATTGGAACCGCGCATCTCATAGAAACGGGCCTCGGGCAGGTTCCCGAGTACCGAATTTCCGCCGGGTTGGTGGATGCGGAAATAACCCGATTCAATAAAGCCCTTTCCAGGGCTCGCCGCCAAATCACCAAGCTGAAACAAAAAAGTAACGCGCTTGCCGGTGCGACGGCGGAAGAACTTGGCCTTTTGTTTGACGCCCACGCTGCGATGCTGGGCTCCACGCGAATGATCCACAGCGTTGAACGCAACATCAAAGAGCGGCAGATCAATGCTGAAGCGGCGGTCCAGGAAATGGTCCGGGAAATCGCCCGAGGCTTTGCCAGGGTCAAGGACCCCTATCTAGCCGCCCGTCTACAGGATATCCGCGATGTCGGCTCGCGCATCCTGCGCCAACTCACCGAGACGCCCTATCAGGCATTCTCGGTTTTGCCGGCCGGCACGGTCATCGTCGCCGATGAATTGAGCCCGGCCGATATCGCCCTGATGGATCCGACCAAAGTCTCGGCCTTCGTCACCGCGCTTGGCGGCGCTGAGGGTCATACCGCGATCATGGCGCGATCCATGGGATTGCCCGCGGTCCTCGGAACGCCGGACTTACTCGCGGTCGCGCGCTCGGGGCAATCGGTGATTGTCGACGGCGACGCCGGACGCATCGTCCTGAACCCCAGCGAAACAACCCTGGCGGAATATCGTCGCCGGGCCGAAGCCCGCATTCGACTAAACCGGCAGCTCGCAAGGCTACGGTCGCTCCCGGCGCTGACGCTTGACAGCACGGTGGTCGCCTTAGAGGCGAATATTGAACTTCCGCGCGATGTGACCGGCGCTCTGGAGGCTGGCGCCGAAGGCATCGGTCTGCTTCGAACCGAGTTCATGTTCATGAACCGCGAGAGCCCGCCGGACGAGGAAGAGCAGTACGCCTTGTTGCGTACCGTGGTTGAGGGGATGAAGGGACGACCGGTCACCATCCGGACGCTGGATGTCGGCGGCGATAAACTAACGGCGGCAATGGGGAACAGCGTCAGTCATAGCGCAAATCCCATGCTCGGCCTGCGGGCCATCCGGTTTTCGCTCAAGGAACCGAAACTTTTCGAAATCCAGCTATCGGCAATCCTGCGCGCCGGGGCCCATGGTCCGGTCCGCCTGCTATTGCCGATGATTTCCAGTGTCCATCAGGTCCGCCAAGTTCGCTCAATCTTGAAACCCCTGGCCTCGCGCCTGCGCCGCCGCAATATCTCGATCGCCGCCCCGCTTCCCTCCCTGGGGGTGATGATCGAAGTGCCCGGCGCTGCGTTAATTGCCGACTCGCTGGCCCAAGAGGTTGAATTTTTTGCTATCGGCACCAATGATTTAACGATGTATACGCTCGCGATAAACCGCGGTGACGAACAAGTGGCCGGGCTTTACAACCCGCTGCACCCAGCGGTCTTACGGCTTATCCAATTTACCGTCAACGCGGCGCAACGCGCTGGAAAGCCCGTCAGTATTTGCGGTGAGATCGCCGGAGATCCACGCTTCGCACCGCTGCTTGTCGGTTTGGGCGTACGAGAATTGTCGATGGCCCCGCAAAGCATTCCTCGGGTCAAACAAAGGATCCGTGCGCTTGACACCGGCCCCGCCACCCGGCGCGCCTTGGCCATCATGGACCAAGCAGACGAAGGCCGAGTCTCAGCCCTTCTGGACGATTTCAATGAGGGTCATTAGTTCAATCAGGGTCATTGGGCCTTCGCTCTTCCCCGACCGATGGATCGAATCATGTCTCTAAGCGTCAACCCGGATGTCATTCGCGCCATCGACCCACCAATCGCTGAAGCGCAATCCTGGATCGTTGGTCGGGATTTCACCCCCGAAAACCCGCTTCTCGACATGGCGCAAGCGGTGCCAAGCTATCCGCCGGCGGAAATCTTACGCGATCATCTTGCGAGCCGTGTGGCGAAATTCGAAACCGCGCAATATACGCCGATCGCCGGCATCGCGCCCCTGCGATCGGCCCTTGCCGGGCATATGAGCCAGGTCTATGGCGGCGTGATCGGACCTGAGAACGTACTGATCTCGGCCGGCTGCAACCAAGCGTATTGCTTGGCCATTCTCGCCCTGGCGCGAGCGGGCGACGAGGTCATCCTCCCGGTCCCTTACTATTTCAATCACATGATGTGGTTACAAATGCAGGGCATTAGCGCTGTGGCGCTTCCCTTTCGGGCCGATCGCGGCGGCATTCCCGACCCCGAAGAGGCGGCTGGACTGATCACCGAGCGGACCCGGGCGATCGTGCTGGTGACACCGAACAATCCAACCGGCGCCGTCTATCCACCCGAAACCATCGCTGCGTTCCGCGATCTGGCGGCCGAGCGCGGCATCGCCTTAATCATTGATGAGACCTATAAGGATTTCCTGGATGACGGCCCGCCACACGCGCTGTTCCGCGACGAGCGCTGGGGCGAAACCGTGGTTCAACTTTATAGTTTCTCAAAAGCGTTCAGCCTCACCGGCTATCGGGTTGGCTCTGTGATAGCCGGCGAAAAGGTGATCGGCGCGGTGACCAAAATCATGGACACTGTCTCGATCTGCGCCGCACGAATTGCCCAGGATGCGGCGCTGTTCGGGCTGGAAAACCTGTCTGCATGGGTCACTGACAAGCGCGGGATGATCAATGCGCGACGCGACGCTGTGCGCGAGATCTTCCGGGCCAACGACTTGGGTTATGAGTTGATTTCCAGCGGCGCCTATTTCGCCTATCTGCAGCACCCATTCAGCGGCGCCCCGGCCCGTGACGTGGCCCGACGGCTGGTCGATGAACACAATATTCTTTGTTTGCCCGGCTCGTTTTTTGGCTCAAACCAGGAGCAATGTTTGCGGTTGGCCTACGCCAACGCAACCGTCGAAGAGATGCCGGTTCTCGCGGATCGTCTGCGCGCCAGTCTCTGAGCAATAAACCTAAGAGGCTTGGAAACGGCTATCAAAGGCTGCGGCCAACCGAGGGTTCAATCGCGCCAAACCCGCCCCCGGCCCGTCACGCTGCGTTCCACCGACGCGTTTCGCCCGCGCGTTGGCTCATTCGCCCGTCCTACTACCCGTTCTTTTGGACAAACGCCGACAACCGCCTCGCCGCCTCCGCCAAGTCTTCATCGCTGGCGCCATAGCTCAGCCGCAAATGCCCGGCGAGCTGACGACCAAATCCCTCTCCCGGCAACAGGGCTAGGCGCTGCTCCTCGAGAAGTTTCCAGGCAAAATCAATCGCGTTCCAGCCGGTCTGACGAATATCGATCATCAAGAACATCCCGGCGTCGGGCTTACGAATGGTGACCTTCGGAACCGCGGCCAGAGCATCGCAAATCAAATCCCGGCGGCGACGATAGCGTTCGCGGATCGTCTCTACTGTATCCACCGCACTCGTTAGAGCCGTGTGGGCCGCGTCCTGAATGAACGGCGGCGCGCCGAACATCATCGAACTTACGACATCGTCGGCAGCGGCGATGACGGGCTCGGAGGCGACCATCCACCCCATGCGAAAGCCTGTCATCGCGTGGCTTTTGGAAAGGCTGTAGAGCGAGATCGTCCGCTCCGCCATGCCTTCAAGTAATCGTGGCGACAGGTGCGGGCGTTCATAACACATCGTGCAATAGACCTCGTCCGAGATCATCCACAGATCGCGTTCGCGGCAGATAAGTGCCAGGGCTTCCAAGATTTCACGCGGATAAATTGCCCCGGTAGGGTTATTGGGCGTGTTTATCATGATCGCCTTGGTACGCCCGGTAAGCGCCGCGCGGACCCGGTCCGGATCCGGCAGGAATTGATCCTCCGGCAGCAACGGCACCTGTACGACCTTGGCGCCCCGGGCTTCCAGCGCGCCAAGATAGGTTACGTACATCGGGTCAAACGCGATGACCTCGTCGCCTGGATCGAGCACGCATTGTGCCGCCGTGAACACACCGCATTGCGCGCCGGGCGTGATCGCCACGTTTTCCGGCCCCACCGTCTCGCCGATTACTGTACCGTGGAAAGCCGCCGCCGCCGCGCGCAGAGGCTGAATACCGATCGAGGGTGTGTAATGGTGGTTACCGGCGCGCAGCGAAGTGACTGTCGCCTCGACAATCCGTTCATCCGTGGTGAAATCATGGTCTCCGATCGAGAGCACTAGCAGATCCTCGCCAGCCCGCTGACGCCGCCGCGCATTACCGTGGATGGCCCAAGCGCCGGCCTCCTCGCCGCCGGCCATGCCAGTGACGTAGCTCGAAAGTCGCATGATGAAAATCCTTCATGATCGAAGGTTATAAATACTGATTGACGGTCTCGTAGGCCGGCCCTGAAACCCTGTCAACACCGGGGTTCTGAGATATTATTCGTGGTGCGGTCGGGCAGGCATGGATTCTTCAAGCCGGCGTCATGGCGCGGCGCGGCAACACCGCGCGATCATTTGTTCAGCCCCCCAGGCGCGTTTAGGCAATTCTTCGCGACAACCTTCGCGATAATCTTTGAGATGTTCCGGCGGTTCGTCGAAGAATTGGCCCCTTAAGGGCCGTTTTCCTGGGAAATAACGCCAGGGGAATCGGGTGAACAAATTCAGTTGCAAATTACGCTTTGAAGGAAGTCTTCATCCCATGCTG
>JAQBUJ010000010.1 GCA_027623845.1 Pseudomonadota bacterium | reverse complement strand
CCGTGGCTTTGAGCCAAAGGACGCGCCGTGGTTGGAAAACCATCGCGGGCATCTCATGTTCGTGAAGGATATCGAACGCCAGTTCGTAACCCCCGAGCTGATCCGCCAGACCACCTTCACCGGCACCGAGGATGATCTGAAAGGCCGGATCGAGGCGCTGCGCGATGCCGGTTACGGCCAGTTCACCGTGCAACTCACCCCGGGCAGCGAGGCGGCGATCGAGGATTGGGCGCGGATTAAAAAGGCGTTCGACTAATCTGGCTGAAAAGCTCGAGGCACGCTCTCAGGCGGCCACGACCCGGATGATCACTTCACGATAGAGGTCGGCGGCCTGGCGTCCTTTCGGGCTCAGCGCATAGACGCCGCGCGCCGTGCGGTCGAACCAGCCATAGACGTTGCGCTGCAAAATTGCGCTGGCCTGGCCGATACCGGTCTCGGCGCGGATCTGTTTGGTCGTCGCCTCGCCGGTCTCCAGTTGGGCGACCAGGCGTAGCGCCGTTTGCCGGTAGGCGGTGACGATCGGCGTGCGGGTCACGCCGCCGATATTCGGATCGCCTACCCGCTCGATGAATTCCTTCAGTAGTCGTTTGGCGCGTCTGGGGTTGCGGCGCGGTTGATACAAGCCGGGGTCCTGGACCGGTGTGACATGGCCGACCCCCGTTTCAGGCAACCGGACCAGCAGCACGCCGAAACCCAGCATCCGGCACAGCTTTAACGCCCGCTTGCCGCGCCCGCGCAGCCCCGAGCGCGGGCCATCGGCGACCGCGATATAGACGGTATCGCTGAACGACAGCCGATCAGCCGCCTGTAGCAAGAGTTCAAGATTGAACCGCATCTTCAATTCGACCACGACCGGTGGTTCATCCCCGCGGATCGCCACCACATCGCATCCCGATACTTCGGCTTTCACCGCATAGCCTTGCGCTTCAAGGAAGGCCTTTACCGGCTGATAAAGCTCGATCTCCCGGCGCGGCGCCATCGTCAGTTTTGGCTGATCGAGTGGGCGCGGGCCTCGGCGCGTTCGGCGCTGGCGATATCACCCATTCCCCGCAACGCCCGGGCCGTCAAACGCCAGTTATTTGGGCTGGTCGGGCGTAACTGCGTGCGCTCATTGGCCAGCGCTAGGGCAAGTTTGAAGCGCCGCGCCCTGAGCGCCGCCTCGACCAGGGTCCAGGCGATCACGTCGCGCTGGGCATGGCTGCCACCAAGATATTGGGTGCGATAGCGGATCGGCAGCAAAAGGTCGACAACCTCGCCATACCGCCCCTGGCAAAACGCCACGATGGCCCGCGAGAAGGGAATGCCGACAATCCGGGTCATCGCGACATTCGCGTCGTTGGCGTCGTCGAGATAGCGCTCGTTGGCGTTCATCACGACGGCGATCGCGTCCCGCCTGTTATCAGCGGCGAAGGTCATCATCGCGTGCACGTCATTGAAGGCGTAGAGCGTATCGGCGGCGCTTGGCTCCCACTTGTCGGCAAGCCGGCGCCAACGATCACCAACATCCACATCCAAGAGCTTCAGACGCCAAAGCAGCGCCGTTGAATCGAGTTCCTCGTATTTCTCGTGGCTGGGGTCAGCGCCGCGCAGTTTGGAATCGTGGATCGCCAGCACCCGATCCACCTGCCCGAGATCCAAATGATACAGCGAGAGATGCCACCAGAGATGGTTGGCGAAATGACTCCCGGCCCAATCCTGCTCACGGCTGGTCATCCACCAGATGCCGCCGGCCTGACGCCCTTGCATTTCCATGACATGGGCGACCGCGTGGATCGCGTAGCCATCGCGCGGGTTAAGTGCGACGGCGCGGCGGCCAAACTCCTCGGCCTTGGCGTAGTCGCGATTTTCTTCCAGCCCAAAGGAATAAAACCCGAGCACATAGCCGTAGCCGGGCAGGTTCTCGTCCCAGGCTGGAAATACCCGAGCGATGCGGTCACGTTGATTTATCGTATCGCCCAGCAAAACATCCGAGAGATGCGCCAACTGCAGGGCGAGCAAGTCGAGCGGATACTCCACCAGCACCGCGTCCCAAGCCTCAATGGCTGCATGAAAGTCGCCTTTTACCCAGGCGCGTATCGCTTGGATATGGCCGCGCTCCCGGTCGTTCGCCTGATCCCAAAGCGCCTCTGCCGCCTTCAGATGATGGACCATGTCCTCATAGACCCGGGTCTCCATCGCCTGAGTCAGCATCCCGGCGGCGAAGCAATGCCCCATTACAAATCTCGGATTGTCGCCAAGGAGAGCGACCACATCATCGACCGGACTACCAACAAAGGACAATGCCGCTTCGTGCGCTGCTTCCACGGCATCGATCAACCCTCGATCGTCACAAGAGACCGGCACGCCCCGGCTATCAGTCATCGCCATCTCACAGCTCCCCGGAACCAGCCTCGAACAATCTTCGTAAGTATCTCCTAAGATGCCATCAGTTTCCATATTTTTCAGTTGGATAATAAGGTATACTTGTCATATTGGTCGAATGAAGAACGACCCCTTTAGGAACAGGATAGGCGCGCTTTGCCGACGCGGCGATGGTGAAATCCAAAAACACAATGCCCCGGCGCTCGAAAACCGGCAACGCGAAAGCCGGCTCCAGTGGTGGAAAGACGGCGAAAGCCAAGCTGCGCGCGACGCCTGACACGCCAAAGTCAGCCCCATCAAGGCGGCGTGCTGGTGGTTCGACCAGCGGTCGCAAGCCTCGCCGTAGGACAAGCGCGGGTTGGCGGCGACCGGCAAAGGCTTTGGTTCGTCTCGGATTGTTGGCCTGCATTTGGACGACCGGTGCGCTGGCGATGGTGTTGGCCTATGAGGCGACACAGCTCCCGGACATCTCCGATCTGCAATCCATGACCCGGCCCGGCGAAGTGCGGCTGGTGTCCGCTGATGGGGCGGAGTTCGCCTCCTATGGGGCCCAGCATGGACGACCGATCCAGGCGTCGCGATTGCCGGCTGATTTGATCAACGCGCTATTGGCCACCGAAGATCGGCGATTTTACAGCCATTTCGGCGTTGATCCGCTCTCGGTGCTGCGCGCGCTCTACGTCAATCTACGCGCCGGTTCGATCCGCCAGGGCGGCAGCACCCTTACCCAGCAACTGGCGAAAAATCTATTCCTCAACCCGGACCGGAGCTTGGAGCGTAAACTCCAGGAATTGCTGCTGGCGTTTTGGTTGGAGGCTTCGTTCTCCAAGCCGCAGATTCTGACGATCTATCTGAACCGGGTGTATTTCGGCTCCGGCGCTTACGGCATCGACGCCGCGTCGCGCAAGTTTTTCGGCAAGCCAGCAGAGAAGCTCGGGCTGTACCAATCGGCCCTGTTGGCGGGATTGTTGAAGGCGCCATCGCGCTATAATCCCATCGCCAATCCGGCGCTGTCAGCCAAGCGCACACGCCAAGTGCTGCTCAACATGGTTGATGCGGCCTTGCTGGATCAGGCGCGCGCCGACGCCGCCTCGGCCAAGCCGGCCCCGATCCAAGGCACCGCCAGCGTCAGTCGCGGCCACCGATACTTCTCCGATTGGGCTCTGGATCGGGCCGCCGACTATACCGGGCCAATGAATGCCGATCGGACTATACACACCACGCTCGACCGGCGCCTGCAGCGGCTTGCCGAAGCGGCGGTCAAGGACGGGTTGAGCAGTGCCGGCAAGGCTGGAGGCGCGCGCCAGGCGGCGATGGTGGTGATCGGGCATGACGGCGCGGTTCTGGCGATGGTCGGCGGACGCGACCACGCCGCCAGCCAATTCAATCGCGCCACCCAGGCGCTTCGGCAACCCGGCTCCGCCTTCAAGCCACTGGTTTATCTGGCGGCATTGTCGACCGGCTTTGGGCCGACGAGCATGATCGAGGATACGCCCCTCGACATCGGTGGTTGGACGCCGCGCAACTTCGATGGTCAATTTCGGGGGCCGGTCACATTGGGTCAGGCGCTCGCCGCCTCGCTCAATGTCGCGACGGTGCGCCTGTCAGAGACCATTGGACGCCGCCGGACCATCGCTTTGGCGCGTCAGCTTGGCATTACCGCTGCGCTCAACGACGAGCCGAGCCTGGCATTGGGCGCCGGTGAAGTGACCGTGCTGGAGTTGACCGCCGCCTATGTCGCGCTGGCCAATGGCGGCTTTCCGGTCAAACCTTACGGCATCGCCTCGGTCAGCACGCCGGGAGCCGGCGCCGCCTACCAGCACAGAAAAGCCTTTCTGTCGCCGGTTGCCGACTCGGACGCAATGATGGCTCTCGATGGCATGCTTCAGGAAGTCATCCGCTCCGGCACCGGCCGACAAGCGGCGATCGGACGGCGGGCGGCTGGCAAGACCGGCACAAGTCAGGAAAATCGTGACGCTTGGTTCGTCGGTTATGCCGGCGCACTGGTGGCCGGCGTCTGGGTCGGGCGTGATGACGCACGGCCAATGGAAGGGGTGACCGGCGGCGGCTTACCAGCTCAAATATGGTCCCGCTTCATGCGCGGCGCCTTCGCGCAACGCCTCGCCCAGTCACGCTAGGCGCAATATCACGCGCAATGCCGGTTACCCATCGCCCCGGATCATCCCCGGATCATCCCCGGATCATCCGTAGCGATGTAATTCGGCGCCGTTACGTTTCAACCAACGCCGCTCCGACTCCCAATTACCGATCAACCCGCGAACCAGGCGCCAGAAGGCTGGAGAGTGGTTCATCTCAACCAAATGCGCCGCTTCGTGGGCGCAGACGTAGTCCAGCACCGATTCCGGCGCCAGGATCAGGCGCCAGGAAAACGACAGAGCCCCGCTGGAAGAGCAACTGCCCCAGCGACTGCTGGTGTCGCGGATCGTAACCTTGGCGACCCGTCTATCGAGCTGGTGTGCATGGGCCCGGGCACGCAACGAGATTTCCTCGCGAGCCTGCCGCTTTAGCCAATCGGTGACGCGCCGGGGCAGATGGTCGGCTTCACCGCTGACGCACAGATCCGCAGTCCCGGTCTCATCGTCGGCGGCTTCATCGACCACCACCTGCGCCGGTTCTACCCAAACGCCGCGCCGCTGATCCGGGCTATGGCGAATGCGATGCTTGCGGCCCAGCACCGAAAGGATCACCCCATCGTCGAAGGCGATGCGGTTCGGTTGCTTGGCCAAGTGACGGGCCAGCCAGCCGGCCTGATCCCGGGCAAACCGTTCCGCTTGCTTGACCGACGCGCCCTCGGGGACCACCAGGACCGCGCCACTGCCGGTCGGGTCGATGCGTAAGCTTATGCGATGGGCCCGGCCGCTAATCCGCACGGCAAGGCGGACGGCCTCACCGGTTGGCGTCTCAATGGTTATCGTGTCCGCGCGCAGATCAGCCAAGATCTTGTGGTTCCCTAGTGCAAGAACACCAACTATAGCATATCCCAGCGGGAAATGAGAGGCTTTCGACCCGTGCGCGCTAGAGCGTACCGGCTGTGCCGATGGGTCCTATTCGTCGCCTCACACCACGTTCTTTTCCAACAGCAACCGCCCCTCGGCGAGCCGCTCATAACCAAAGCGCGTCAGGTCGATGGTCCGGTAGCCGCCGGTGGTCACCAGCTCCATCACCGCGCGTCCGACCGCCGGCGATTGCTGCAAACCGTGCCCCGAGAACCCATTCGCCAGAATGAAATTACTGATCTGTGGATGCGGTCCGACGATACCGTTCTGGTCGACGGTGTTGTAGTCGTACCAACCGGCCCAAGCGCTGGTGAGTTTGATCGCCTCGAAGGCTGGGATGCGGTGGGCCAGCGCCGGCCAGATGATGTCTTCAAACCAGTGATAGTCGACTTCCAGATCGTCCCAGGCATCCGGGTCCTGGTCCGACGGCGGTGATATCCCGCAGATATGTCCCGTCCCCTCGGAGCGCACGAAGGCCCCGGAAACGTCGATCAGCAGCGGCACCACCGGTTCAAGAACCTCTCGGCAATCGATGACGTAGATGATCCGTTTGCGCGGCGCCACCGGCAACGGCACCCCCGCCAACCCGGCCAGCCGCCCGGCCTGCGCGCCGGCGGCATTCACCAGCGTCCCGCATGTGATCGTCGCGCCATCGGCAAGGCCGACCGCCTCGATGGCGCCAACGGTTTGGTGAACTTTGGTGACCTCGCCATGGATATAGGTCGCCCCCAGCGCCCGCGCCTTGGCCCGAAACGCCTGCAGCAGGGTGTTCGGGTCGAGCCAACCCTCACCGGACTGCCCGAAGGAACCGCCGGCCAGATCGTCGACCCGCAACCAGGGGAACCGGGCTTTCATTTGATCCGGGTTCAGCAGATGGATGTCCGCGCCAAGCTGGGTCTGCACCGCATGATTCTCACCCAGGGTCGCCATGCCGTCCTGGGTGGCGCAAAACAAATAGCCGTGCTCGCGCCAAGCCAGATCCGGAACCGCGCCGTCAATGGCCAGATAGTCGCCGACATGGGTAACGAAGTGATGGCCGAACAAGCCGATCTCGACATTCTCGGGATTGGAGAATTGCTGTCGCACGCCGCCGCAGGATCGCGGCGTTGAGGCGGTTTCATAGCTCGGGTCTCGCTCGATCACCGCAACAGTCCCGTTGAAATCCGGGCTGGCCATCAAAAAATACGCAGCAGCGCTTCCGATCACGCCGCCGCCGGCAATCACCACATCATGGCGGTCCATCTATCATCACCCTCGCTTTGCAACCCGTTCATACCTATCTAAGACGACGATGGAGCGACCAGCAAGCGGGAGACGGAATATGGGCGGCGAATCACTCAAGAAGGCCAGGGCGATCGGGATCAATCATATCGGCCTGGAGGTTGACGACATCGATGCGGCGCTTGAATTTTATGGCGACTTGTTCGCGTTTTCGCTCCGTAGTCGGTCGGACAATCAGGCTTTCATCGACATGGTCGATCAGTTCATCAACCTCGCCTCACCCCGGCGCCAAGGCCGGGATGACGACCGGCATTTCGGCTTTGTCGTCGACGACCCGGACGCCGTGCGGGCGGCGCTGGCGGCCAAGGGCGTGCCGGTGATCGGGCCACGGAACAATAATTTTTTCGACCCCTGGGGCAATCGTATCGAGATCGTCGGATACAAGGGCATTCAGTTCTCCAAGACCGAGGCCGTGCTGAACGGCATGGGGCTCGGTGATCTGGAAAAGACCGCGGCGGCGAAACGGGAGCTTTCGGAAAAGGGTCTCGGTTAACCCGGACCTATTGGCGCGGCTGGCGCAATTCCCCTATCCTGCGGTCGACGCCCGCCGAGAGGACGCCCGATGAGTCTTGCTATCGCCGAGGACAGCGCCGCCGCGCCATTGATAGATGGCCTGGCGCCCAACGATCGCAAGCTGCGTAACCGCCGCGCCATTGCCGATCCCGCGATCATCGACGAACAGATCGAGGCGGCGTGGCGCGACACCGACACCCACGTCGCCTTTCGGGCGCGGCTCCTCGAGCTGCTTCGCCAGAAGCTGGAGGAAGGACGCGCCGAGATCAAGACCAGGTTCATGCACAACAATGACGGTGCGGCGGCGGTGCTGGCCCAGGCTTATCTGATGGATACCTTGCTGCGGACGATCCACGAAGCGATGACCGCCAAATTCTATCGCGCGCCCAACCCGACCCAGGCCGAGCAGATCTGCGTGATCGCCGTGGGCGGCTATGGTCGCGGCGAATTGGCGCCGTTTTCCGATATCGATTTGCTGTTTCTGCTGCCTTACAAACAAACCTCCCATGTCGAGCAGGTGGTCGAGGGGATTCTCTATCTGCTGTGGGATTTGCGGCTCAAAGTCGGTCATTCGACCCGCTCGATCGATGAATGCATGCGCCAGGCGAAGGCCGATATGACGATCCGCACGGCGATGCTGGAAGCCCGGTTTATCTGCGGCGAACCGACCCTGATGTCCGAAATGGTCCAGCGCTTTCACAAAGAAATCGTCGCCGGCACGGCGCTGGAATTTGTCGAGGCCAAGCTGCAGGAATCCGATGAACGCCACAAAAAGCTCGGCGATTCACGTTATGTGATTGAGCCCAACGTCAAGGAGGGCAAGGGCGGCTTGCGCGATCTGCACAAATTGTTCTGGATCGGCAAATACGTCTACCAGGTGGAGAAGGTTCGCGCTCTGGTCGATAAGGGCGTGCTGTCTCTCGCCGAGGCCCGGCTTTTCGCCAAGGCGCAAAAGCAGCTCTGGACCATCCGCTGCCATCTGCATTATCTCTCGGGGCGGGCCGAGGAACGGTTGACCGTCGACCTGCAACGCGAGATCGCCAGCCTGCTCGGCTATACCGACCACGTCGGCAGCGCCGCTGTCGAACGCTTCATGAAGCACTATTATCTGACCGCCAAGGATGTCGGCGATCTGACCCGGATCTTCTGCGCGGCGATCGAGGCTGAGCACCAACGCGGGCCTCGGCTGCGGTTTTCCAGCCTGTGGAGCCGGAACCGGCAATTCGGTGACTTCAAGCTCGATGGCGAGCGCCTCAATGCGGTCGATGACGGGATCTTCGAGAAGGACCCGGTCAATCTGATCCGCATGTTCCACGTCGCCCAGGCCGAGGACCTGGAGTTTCACCCGCACATCCTGCGGCTGGTGACACAGAACCTGAAACGCATTGACGCCGGTGTGCGCAGCGACCCCGAGGCAAACCGCCTGTTCCTGGAGATGCTGACCTCGGTTAAAGGTCCCGAACGGACCTTGCGGCGGATGAACGAGGCCCAGGTTTTCGGCCGTTTTGTCCCGGATTTCGGGCGTGTCGTCGCGCAGATGCAATACGACATGTATCACGTCTACACCGTCGACGAACACACCATCATCATGCTCGGTATCCTGTTCAAGATCGAGCAGGGAGACCTGATGGATATCGCGCCAGTCGCCTCTGAGATCGTTCACAAGGTGATCTCCCGGCGTGAACTTTACGTCGCGGTGCTGCTGCACGACATCGCCAAGGGACGCGGCGGTGACCATTCTATTTTGGGCGAGAAGGTCGCGCGCCGGCTCTGCCCCCGCTTCGGTATGTCGAAGGAGGAGACAGAGACCGTCGCCTGGCTGGTGCGCTGGCATTTGGTGATGAGCTATGCCGCCTTCAAACGCGACGTGAACGATCCGAAAACCATCGATGATTTCACCAATGTCGTTCAATCGCCGGAGCGGCTTCGACTGCTGCTGGTGCTGACCGTCGCCGATATCCGCGCCGTCGGGCCGAATGTCTGGAATGGCTGGAAGGCGGCGCTCCTACGCGACCTCTATTGGCGGGCCGAGGAAGTGCTTTCGGGTCAAAGCGTCGAGGCCGGTCAGGCCAATCGCGCCGAGGCGGTGTGGACCGAGCTGCGCGCCGCCCTGTCGGATTGGGACGAGGAAAGCTTTGAGGCCCATGCTGCCCGCGGTTATCCATCCTATTGGCTGAGCTATGACGTCGAGACCCTGGCGCACCACGCCCGTCTGGTCCGCCAAGCCGAGGCGGAGCAACGGCCACTGGCGATCGACATCCGGGTCGACAGCTATCGCGAAGTGACCGAGATCACCGTCTATACCGCCGACCATCCCGGCCTGTTCTCGCGCATTGCCGGCGCCATGGCCTCGGTCGGCGCCAATATCGTCGATGCTCGGATCACCACGATGCGCACCGGCATGGCGCTGGACAGTTTGTGGGTGCAGGACGCGAACCGTGAAACCTTCGACGGCCCGGACACCCGGGCGCGACTGACAACCGCGATCGAGCAAGCGCTATCGGGAGTCCTTGAGCTCACCCAGGCGATCGAGAAGCGGCCCTCGCCCCTGCCAAAGCGGGCCCGGGGGATGACCATCGCGCCCCGCGTGCTGATCGACAACAAAGCCAGCAAGACCCACACCGTGGTTGAGGTCAACGGCACCGACCGCCCCGGCCTGTTACATCGGCTTACCCGCCGGCTCGCCCAACAAAACCTGCAGATCTCCGCCGCCAAGATCTCGACTTATGGCGCGAGCATCGTCGATGTCTTTTACGTCAAGGATTTGTTCGGCTTGAAGGTGAATAGCGACCGCAAACTCGACGGCCTGAAAAACGCGATGCTGGCGGAACTGGAACCACAGGCAAAGACCCCAAAAAAAGCGGCGGCGCGGGCGGCGGAGTAACGCCGGGATGCGTTGAACCGGCGCTTCGCGCTTGACGGGGACGATGGCGCTGATCGATTGCGATCGACAATCCGGTTGGTCAATCGTTATTGCCTCGTCGGCGCCTTGCCGCCGCCGTAATCGCCGTTCATCTTTGCGTCATCGCTCGAATCACCTAAACCCAGATCATGTCGCTCCTAAGAGCCGTCGCCACCGTCGGTGGTTTCACCATGATAAGCCGGGTCACCGGCTTTTTGCGCGATGTGCTGATCGCCGCCGTGCTTGGCGCCAGTCCGCTCGCGGATGCCTATTTCGTCGCCTTCAAACTACCCAATTTTTTTCGCCGATTGACTGCCGAAGGCTCCTTCACCGTCGCCTTCGTGCCGATTTTCGCCGGGCTGTTGGAGAGCGATGGCAAAACCATCGCCATGCGGTTCGCCGAGGAAGCCTTCGCGGTGATGGCGGCGGTGCTTCTGACTTTCACCGTTGGGGTGATCCTATTCATGCCCGAGGTGATGACGGTGCTGGCTCCGGGCTTCGTCGATACCCCGAAACGGTTCGATCTTGCGGTCGAGTTGACCCGCGTTACCTTTGTCTATCTGCCGCTGATCTCGCTGGTGGCGTTGATGGGCGGGGTACTGAACAGCATCGGTAAGTTCGCCGCCATGGCCTCGGCGCCAATCTTGCTTAACCTGATCTTGATCTCTTCGCTGGCGGTTTTCGCCGATGCCCTGGACACGCCGGGTCATGTGCTGGCCTGGGGCGTGGCGGCGGCGGGGCTTGCACAATTTCTCTGGTTGCTGGAGGCCTGCCGACGCTCCGGCGTGCTGCCCAGTTGGCGTCTGCCACGCTGGACGCCGCGGATGGCCAGCCTGTTTCGGCTGATGCTGCCGGCCATGCTCGGCGCGGCGGTGGTGCAAATCAATCTGCTTGTCGACGTGATCCTGGCCTCGACCCTGCCGACCGGCTCGGTTTCGTTTTTGTATTACGCCGACCGGCTCAACCAATTGCCGCTGGGTGTCGTCGGGGTGGCGATTGGCACCGCCCTGCTGCCCAGCATGTCGCGTCAGATCAGGGCGGGAAAAGACCACGAGGCGCGGGCCAGCCAGAACCGGGCGCTGGAGCTGGGTATGCTGCTGACCCTGCCGGCGGCGGTGGGCCTTATCGTGCTGGCCGGGCCGATCGTCGAGGTATTGTTCCAACGCGGCGCCTTCGACAGTCAGGCTACCGACCAGACCGCGCTGGCCCTTGCCGCTTATGCGGCGGGATTGCCCGCTTTCGTTCTGATTAAGATCTTTCAACCCGGTTTCTTCGCCCGACGCGACACCGCGACGCCGGTCAAGATCGCGGCCTTCGCGGTGGTGCTGAACCTGATCCTAAACCTGATCCTGATGCGTTATTACGCCCATGTCGGGCTGGCGATGGCCACCGCGATCGCCGCCTGGGTCAATATGGCGGCGCTGGCGATGCTGCTGCACCGGCGCGGCGTCTACAGCATCGATCAGCGCGCCCTTTCCCGGGTGGCCCGCACGATCGCTGCCGTCCTGGTCATGGCCCTGGGTCTATTCGGTGCGATCGATCCCTTGCAAGCCTGGTTGAACGGCACGTCGATGCAGACCGCCGGGGCCTTGGCGTTGTTGGTCCTTGGCGGCATGGCGGTTTACGGCATAGCCGCCGGCCTGTTCGGCGCCATTCGGTTCGACGAGATACGTGACGCGCTGCGCCGCCGGGTCAAACGGCGCTGACCCGATCCGCCTCCGTTTGACCACCAGGACCCTTGACCCGGAGCGCCGCCGCCGCGATAAATCCGGCCATTCGAAAATCCAGTGAGGATTACTCCCATGAAACGGATCTTCTCGGGCATTCAGCCCTCGGGAAACCTGCAGCTTGGCAATTATCTGGGCGCGATCCGGAATTGGGCGCGGATGCAGAAGGATTATGAATGCATCTTCTGCGTCGTTGATCTGCACGCCATAACCTTGCCGCAAGATCCCGAGGTCATGCGCCAGGCGACCCGTGAGGTCGCGGCCGGGGTGATCGCCGGCGGCGTCGATCCGGCAAGCTGCATCATCTTCAACCAAAGCCAAGTTCCCGAACATGCCGAGTTGGCCTGGATCTTCAACTGCGTCGCCCGGATGGGCTGGCTCAATCGGATGACCCAGTTCAAGGAGAAAGCTGGCAAGGATCGGGACGGGGCCTTTGTCGGGCTCTACACCTACCCAGTCCTGCAAGCCGCCGACATTCTGGCTTATAAGGCAACGGATGTGCCGGTGGGTGAGGATCAGAAACAGCATATCGAGCTGTCCCGCGATATTGCCCAGGCCTTCAACTCGATGTTCGGCGTCGATTTCTTTCCATTGCCGGAGCCCCGGATCCAGGCCGAGGCGGCACGGATTATGAGCTTGCGCGACGGCAGCAAGAAGATGAGCAAATCCGATCCCTCGGAATATTCGCGCATCAACATGACCGACGGACCGGATGAAATCGCCCAGAAGATCCGCCGCGCCAAGACCGACCCGCACCCCTTGCCGGAATCGCTTGAAGGGTTGGAGGGCCGGCCCGAAGCCGCCAACCTGATCACCATCTTCGCGGCGCTCTCGGACCGGACGGTGGAAAGCGTCGTTACCGAGTTCGCCGGCAAGGGTTTTGGCGACTTTAAGGGCGCGCTTTCGGAGCTGGCGGTCTCGACCCTGGGTCCGATCGGTGACGAGATGAAGCGGCTGATGGCGGCGCCGGACGAAGTCGATGCGGTCCTGCGAAATGGCGTCGAGAAGGCCCGCGCCATCGCCCAGCCGATTGTCCGCGAAGCTCAGGACATCGTGGGTTTCCTGAGGCCGTGACCGGGTGGCGTTGCATCTCGCCTTCCTAATCACCGAAGACTGGTATTTCCGCCAGCATTTCCTGGCGCTCGCCACGGCGGCACGCGAGATCGGGTATGACGTCAGCGTGTTGTGCCGGATCGGCGAACGTGGCCCCGAGGCGGCCGAGGCGATCCGCTCCGCCGGGTTGGCGTTGCACGCGGTCGACTTTCAGCGATCCGGGCTCAACCCCTTCAAGGATCTGGTCACGCGTCAGCGGATCAGCCGTCTTTACCGAGACTTGCGTCCGGATATCGTCCACCACGTGGCGCTGAAGCCGATCATTCATGGCCAAGCGGCGGCGCGTCAGGCCGGGGTGGCGGCGCGGATCAATTTCCTTCCCGGCTTTGGCCATGTCTTCACCGCCGACACTTTGAAGACCAAGCTGCTGCGCCCGATGGTTTCGCGCGCCCTTGCCCGCGCCTTAAAGGGCGAGGGAATGGGGCTGATGGTGATGAACCGGGATGACCAGCAGCAAATCGCCGGTCTGGCCGAGGCTGATCCCGAGACCGTCACGGTGCTTCCGGGGACCGGGGTCGACCTCACTCGGTTTGCCGAGGCTGAGGAGCCCAGCGGGCCGATAATCGCCACCTATCTCGGGCGGTTTCTACACGACAAGGGCCTTAGGGAGTTGGTCGAAGCCAGCTCGATCCTGCAGCAGCGCGGGACGGCGGTGACGATCCGCTTGGTTGGCGCGCCGGACCCAAGCAACCCGGCAAGCATCGATGCAGACACGTTGTCCGGCTGGCGCCGTGACGGCGTGGTCGAGCTTCACCCCTGGACCGATGATGTGCCCGGCGTCTGGCGCCAAGCGCATCTCGCGGTGCTTCCCTCCTATCGGGAGGGATTTGGCATGAGCTTAGCCGAAGCGGCGGCGACCGGGCGGGCGTTGATCGCCAGCGATGTGCCGGGCTGCCGCGATGTCGTGCGCGATGGCGCAACCGGCTTGTTGGTCCCGCCGCGTGACGCCACCGCTCTGGCGGACGCGATCGAGCGTTTGGCCCGCGATACCGATACCCGGCGCCGGTTCGCCGGCATGGCCCGGCGCGACGCGGAACAGCGGTTTTCACTGGAGCGGATCAACCGGACGGTCCTGGATCTCTACGAAACTGTCTCGCGCGTCGGGGGCTCCCCTTGATCATCCCAACGTTTGCTGCCACATATGCCGCGACCGTTGCATCCGGCCAGGGCCGGCGAAGGAGCCAGATATGTTCATTCAGACCGAGGAAACGCCGAATCCGGCCACTCTAAAGTTCCTACCCGGCCGCGATGTGCTGCCCGGCGGCAGTGTCGACTATCGGTCCGAGGCGGAAGCCGCTCGCTCGCCCCTGGCGCAAGCTTTGTTCGGTGTCGACGGCGTGGTCGGGGTCTTCCTGGCCGATGATTTCGTCACCGTGGCCAAGCGTGACGACAAGGACTGGCACCTGATGAAGCCGGGTATTCTTGGTGTCATCATGGAGCATTTCACCGCTGGCCGTGAGGTCATCCTGTCCGACGCGCCGGACGGTACCGGCGACGGTATCGAAGAGGATGACGACGAGATCGTCTCGCAGATCAAAGAATTGCTCTACACCCGGGTCCGACCGGCGGTCGCCCAGGATGGCGGCGATATCGTCTTCGAGGGCTTCGACGACGGCGTGGTCACCTTGCAGATGCGCGGCGCCTGTGCCGGCTGCCCAAGCTCGACGGCGACGCTCAAGATGGGCATCGAAAACATGCTGCGCCACTACATCCCGGAAGTTCGCGAAGTGCGTGCCTCCGGTATCTAGAGCCGAGCGCAAAGGGTCGACGCCACGATCATCGCGGGCGTCGACACGCGCGACCTGATGATCCGTGTGCCGAAATCGTTAGAACCTGCCACAGCGGTTGAGCGTTTTATGCTCGGCCTGTTGGCGGTTCTGTTCATGGCCACCATGATCATCGGCGTCTGGGTGCCCGCTGAGCGCCTGCGCTTTGTTCCGCCGGGGCCACCGACTGCCGATGGCGGATCAGCTCTTGAGACCGCCCCCGGCCTGCGCGTCGCCGTCGTCCGGGTTCGCACCGTCAGACGCTTGCGCGAACTATTCGATGCCTCAACCTTCGACCTTGCCGAGATTCGCCGAGGCGATGGCGAGGTGCCGGCGCTGTTCCTGGCATCGCTACCGGGCAACCTCAATGCCGTTCAACAGGTTGCGGATCGGAAAAGTCTGTTCATTCGCACCGCTCTGCCATTGATCCTGCATCGCAACGCCGTGGTTCTTGAACAACGCCGGCGATTGCAGCGCTTGGCTGGTCTGGCAACCGACGCCCTTTCGCCTGTCGAACGGGATTGGTTGGTTCGTCTGGGCCAACTCTATCGGGTGCTGCGACCCGGCGATGGGATTGGCCAGCTAACGCTGGCGGCGCGGGCGGAACTCTTGAACCGGGTCGATGTGGTCCCGGTTTCCCTCGCTCTGGCCCAGGCCGCCGCCGAGAGCGGTTGGGGCACCTCGCGATTCGCCCGGCAGGGTAATGCGTTGTTCGGGCAATGGACCTGGGACGAGGGCGCTGGACTGGTGCCGACCGACCGCGAGGAAGGTAAAGTCCATGCGGTGAGGGCGTTTCCACAACTCGCCAGTTCCGTTCGAGCCTATGTCGG
>JAQBUJ010000009.1 GCA_027623845.1 Pseudomonadota bacterium | reverse complement strand
GGTTGGGTGGTTCTCGTCACCCGGAGATTACGCCGCTTTCAAATTTCCACCACTTCCGAGACACCACCGCCCCCAAAGCGCCACGTCGTTGCATCGTGCAATCGGCACCGCGAAGCAAAGCGCCAGGGACATTGGGCCCGAGGGGGATAGCTCAAGAAAAAATCTGGATCGTCGCACCGCCGCTGCCTGGAGTTGGATATCCGTTGCGCCGCGGCTGAGATCGAAAAAACCGTCGATCTTCGGGAACGGGCTCATTTCCGGATGCCCGATACGGGCGACTTGGCCACCCAGTTCCTCGATGATGTATCGGGTTATCGCGATTGGGTGGTCGGGATGGAGGTCGCGGTCGGCATTTGCGCCCCTTCCCACGTAATTCGGCTCTCGGTAGTGCAGCACACAGAACCAGCGCGCCGGATCCAAGCCGCCGTCGACCAGCATCTGTTCAAGGTCGTCGACCCGACCATCGGGGATGCGAAACCGGGCGAGAGACGGCAAGGTTGGTAACCTTGTTCGATCCATCATCGATGGGGTTAGGATCACGTCGACATATCGGGCCAACGCATCGGACGCGACAGGATCGCCGCCGCCGGGCGAAACGTTGAAATGCTCAGCGTGAACCGTGTCGCGGCCGCTTTTTACCCAAACCTCATCGATTTCGGGATTCATTTCGACAATCGCGTCCTTGAACGGACGGTCGCGGCGGTAATAGGCAATGAGTTTGGCGTTGCGGTACTGGCGTTTGAAGGAGGCGGCGAAAAGATTGTATTCGATGAAATCGCCGAGCGCTGTCGCCAGCATCAGCGCCACAATAACGACCGGTCGATCTTCCTTGCCGGGCTCGTGGCGTTCGCTTTCAGCCAGGCTCATCGCCAACCCTCTACAGGACAATGAAGGCCGTGTAGCGATTTCGCGGCGGCAGTGTCAAGCGGCGCGACCGGACACCTGAGCATCGCCACCGGCTGAACTCTCCTCTTCCGCGTCGGCATCAAGATTGGACGCCAGCCAATTGGCGGCTTCTTCGGCGCTCCAGTCCTTGCGCCGCGCGTAATCGGCGAGTTGGTCCGGGCCGATCCGTCCAAGCCCGAAATACCGGGCCTCCGGATGCGCGAAATACAGGCCGCTGACCGAGGATGCCGGCTGCATGGCGCAACTTTCCGTCAACTGCATGCCAATCGCCGCTTCGGCGTCAAGAATCGAGAAGATTGTCTGTTTTTCAGTGTGATCGGGACAGGCCGGGTATCCGGGCGCCGGCCTTATCCCGCGATAACGCTCAGCGATCAGATCGTCGTTTGAGAGCTCTTCATCGGCGGCATACCCCCAAAATTCGCGCCGCACCCGTTCGTGCAGATGCTCGGCCAGTGCTTCGGCAAGCCGGTCGCCCAAGGCCTTGGCCATGATCGACCCATAATCGTCACCATCGGCCTCATACTCAGCCGCGATCTCATCGATGCCCGGGCCAGCGGTAACCGCGAAGCACCCGAGATGATCCGGCGCCGAACCAGCCGGAGCGATAAAGTCCGCCAGCGCCAGATTCGGACGGTCGGCCTGGGAATGGCGTCGCTGTTGGCGCAGCGTGTGAATACGGGTGAGGGTCTCGGTCCGATCACTATCGACGAAAAGCTGGATATCATCTCCCACCGCCTCAGCCGGCCAGAAGCCGACAACGGCGGCAGGTCGAACCCGGGGATCCTGTTTAAGCCGGGCCAACATCGCCAATGCGTCGATATGCAACTGTCGCGCTGCTTCACCGACGATTGGATCATCAAGCAGCTCTGGATAGCGTCCAGCCAACTCCCAGGTCTGGAAGAACGGCCGCCAGTCGATGCGACTTTCCAGTTCGCCAATGTCCCAATCCAGGAACCGCTTTGCGCCGATGAAGCTCGGTGCCACAGGCGCCGGGCCCGACCAGTCAAGCTTCAAGGCGTTCCGGCGAGCCTCGCCCATGGTCAGCCGGTTGGTCCGGTCATTCCTACCGCGTGCGGCGAGGCGCAATTTCTCCTGCTCGGCACGAACCTCGTCGATGAAGGTGTCCCGCGTTCGCGGCGAGAGCAGGGCCCGGACCACCCCGACAGCGCGCGAGGCGTCTAGAACATGGGTGACCGAGCCGTCACGCTCCGGGGCGATTTTAACTGCGGTGTGCAGCTTGCTGGTAGTGGCGCCGCCGATCAGCAATGGCTGGGTCATCCCACGGCGTTGCATTTCCGCGGCGACCCGGCTCATCTCCCGCAGGCTTGGCGTGATCAGGCCGGAAAGCCCGATCATGTCGGCGCCCTCTGCCTCGGCGCGGTCGAGAATTTGGGCGCCGGGCACCATCACGCCAAGATCGATCACTTCATAGTCGTTACAACGCAGCACCACGCCGACGATATTCTTGCCGATGTCGTGCACGTCACCCTTCACCGTCGCCATGACGATACGCCCGGCGGCCTTGCGCACACCGCCTTCCTGCTCGGCGTCCATGAACGGTTCAAGATGGGCCACGGCGCGTTTCATCACCCGCGCGCTCTTGACCACCTGCGGCAGAAACATCCGCCCGGAGCCGAACAGATCACCGACCACGGACATACCATCCATCAGCGGGCCTTCGATCACGTCGAGCGGGCGATCCATCGCCAGACGCGCCTCCTCGGTGTCTTCAACCACATGGTCGGTGATGCCGTGCACCAGGGCATGAACCAACCGGCTGGTGACGTCGCCTTTGCGCCATTCCGGATCGCTTTGCACCACCTCGGCCGGGTCACGGAACTGTTCCGCGACCTCAAGCAGGCGTTCCCCGGCATCGGGCCGGCGGTTCAACACGGCATCCTCGATACGGTTGCGTAAGTCGTCCGGGATGTCGTCATAGACCGGCAGCCGGCCAGCATTGACGATGCCCATGGTCATCCCCGCCGCGATCGCGTGATACAGGAATACCGAATGAATCGCCTGGCGCACCGGTTCGTTGCCACGAAACGAGAACGAGACATTGGAGAGCCCACCGGAAATCTGGGCATAAGGCAGGGTTGCGCGGATCTGTCGGGTGGCTTCGATGAAGGCCCGACCATAGTCGTCATGTTCCGGGATACCGGTCGCGATCGCGAAGATATTGGGATCGAAGATGATATCTTCGGCAGGGAAATTCGCCTTGTCGACCAAAAGCCGGTAGGCGCGGGTGCAGATCTCCACCTTGCGCTCGACGGTGTCGGCCTGACCGGCCTCGTCGAAGGCCATCACCACCACCGCCGCGCCATAGCGCCGCGCCAGCTTCGCCTTCTCCAGGAAGTCGGCTTCGCCTTCCTTCATGCTGATCGAATTGGCGATCGCTTTGCCCTGCAGGCATTTCAAACCAGCTTCGATCACTGTCCAGTCCGATGAATCGACCATGATCGGAATGCGGCAGATATCCGGCTCCGAGCTGACCAGGTTCAGGAACCGGGTCATCGCGACCACCGCGTCAAGCATCCCCTCGTCCATGTTGACGTCGAGGATTTGGCAACCATTCTCGACCTGATCGCGGGCAACCGCCAGCGCCGTGTCGTAATCGCCCTCCAGGATCAGTTTCTTGAAACGCGCCGAACCGGTGACATTAGTGCGCTCACCGATATTGACGAAAAGGGCAGTCTGCTGGGTCATATTTGCACTTCGAAGGGTTCAAGGCCGGCTAACCGCAGGCTTGGTGGAAACTCTGGAACGCTTCGCGGCGGCACGCCCTGAATGGCTTCGGCCAGCGCGCGAATATGATCCGGTGTGGTGCCGCAACAGCCGCCAACGATATTAACCAGGCCGGCCTGGGCCCATTCTCTGATCTGGACCGCCATGGTCTCGGGACTCTCGTCATACTCACCAAAGGCATTGGGCAGACCGGCGTTTGGATGGGCGCTCACAAGGCAATCGGCAACGACCGATAGCTCGGCAACATACTGGCGCAGTTCGGCGGCGCCAAGGGCGCAATTGAGGCCGATGGCGAAGGGTCGGGCGTGGCGTACTGAGTTCCAAAATGCTTCGCCCGTTTGTCCCGACAGGGTGCGACCCGAGCGATCGGTGATGGTGCCCGAGATCATCACTGGAACCACTTCGCCGCGACGCTCGAACACCTCGTCGATGGCGAACAACGCGGCCTTGGCGTTCAGGGTATCGAAAATCGTCTCCACCATCAGCACGTCGGCGCCGCCATCAAGCAAGCCATCCGCCGCCTCGCCATAACTGAGCCGTAGATCATCGAAGGAGACCTCGCGATAGGCCGGATCATTGACATCCGGGGAGATCGACGCGGTCTTGCTGGTCGGGCCCAACACGCCGGCCACGAAGCGGGGCTTGTGCGGGGTTCTCGCCTCGGCCTCCGTCACCGCTTGGCGGGCGAGAATAGCGGCCCGGTGATTGAGTTCCCAGGCATAGGCCCCGGTCCCATAATCAGCCTGGCTGATGGTTGTTGAATTGAAGGTATTGGTTTCAAGGATATCGGCGCCGGCATCGAGATAGGCCCGATGGATGTCGAGCACCACATCCGGGCGAGTCAGCGTCAGAAGATCGTTGTTGCCTTGCAAGTCCGAGGGATGATCGGCGAAACGCTCGCCACGAAACGCCGCCTCGTCCAGATCGCGGTCCTGGACCGCTGTTCCCATGGCGCCGTCCAGCAGCAGAATGCGCTTCGAGGCGGCCTCCCGCAGGATTGCGCCACGGCTTTGTTCGCTTCGCATCAGGCTGCTCCGAATTTCGTCAGTTTTGTGAGCGCCAAGCCGTGCTTGACGCCACCCTCCAGGTCATCATTGACGCCGACGAAGAACTTTGGTGATGCGGGCGGAAAGGTTGGCATCGTCACGCCGCCGCCGACAGGTCGCCGCGCACGCCGAGACGGCGACAAATCGCCATCGCCAACTCCGCCCGGTTGAGGGTGTAGATGTGAAATTCGGAAACCCCCTCCGCCTTTAGCGCGTTGCATAACTCACAGGCGGTCGAGGCAGCGACCAGGCGACGGGTTTCCGCGTCTTCGTCAAGGCCTTCGAACAACTCATGCATCCACGGTGGCACCGATGCGCCGCAACGCTCGCTGAAGGCCACGACCCTGGAGAAATTGGTCACCGGCAGAATGCCTGGAATGATTGGTTGGGTGATGCCGGCGGCGCTTACCCGGTCACGGAACCGGAGGTAAGTCTCCGCATCGAAGAAAAACTGGGTAATGGCGCTGCTCGCGCCGGCATCAAGCTTGCGCTTCAGGTTATCGAGATCAGCTTCAGGCGAGGCGGCGTCGGGGTGGGTTTCCGGATAGGCGCCGACAGCGATCTTGAAATCGCCAACCCGGCGTAGCCCGGCGACCAGATCCACCGCGTCGCGATAACCATCTGGATGCGGTTGGAATTTGGTCTGTCCATCTGGTGCATCACCACGCAGAGCGACGATACGCTTAACCCCGCGTTCGGCCCAACTACGGGCGAGCGTGTCGATCTCGTCTCGGGTCGCCCCAACACAGGTGACATGCGCCGCCGCGTCCAGCTTCATGGTGCTGAGCAGTTGATCAAGAATTCGGGTGGAGCGCTCTCGCGTGGAGCCGCCGGCGCCATAGGTGACAGACACGAAGGCGGGGTTTAGGCCTTCCAGGCGGGAGACCGTACGCCAAAGCGCCTCTTCGCTTACGGTGCCGGCTGGTGGAAAGATCTCGAAACTAACTTTGAGGTCTGCGGTCATTGCATCGACTCCAACAGTGGCGCACGTTCATTTGCTGGTTCCGCCGGTTTTCGAGCCGGCCAAAGGCATACTGTTAGCGGGCCGCCTTCAAGATGGATTGGTGGATCGCATTCCAGGCCGGCATGTTCGAACATCCGCATTATTTCGGCCTCGGAGAATCCAAGCCAGCGATGCGCATGTTCGTCCCGCAACTCGGCCATCCCATGCGGCGCGAAATCGACGACGATCATTCGACCGCCTGGTTTCAGCACACGCATGCCTTCGGCCACCAAGGCGCTGGGCTCGTCGGCATAGCGGACCAGCATGTTCGCCGTAACCAGATCGAAACGGTCCGGCGGGAACGGCAACCGATACATATCGGCGTGCCGCACCTGGCAATTTCGTAATCCGTCCAAATCGAGATTGGCGCGGGCGCTGCCGAGCCTGTCGCGGGCCTTGTCGATGCCAATAGCCGAGCCACCATGGCGGCCAGCCAAACGCAAAACGCGGCCCGTTCCGGTGCCGATATCCAACAGTTCTCCGACCGGATATTCCTCGATGACGTCCTTGAGGCGGGCATCAATCTGCTCGTCATCGACATAGAGCCCGCGCAAGTCTTCCCAGCTTCCGGCATTGCGCCGGAAATAGTCCTCAGCCCGGCGCGCCCGCTCGTCCTTGATCTTGGCTAACCGGGAAAGATCCAACTCAAGGATCGCATCGGAACCGGGGATTAGATCGATCAGCAATTGGCCAAGTTCCGACCCGGCGCCAGTGCTGGCAGGACGATAGAAAGCCCTGCTGCCCTCTTGATTGCGGTCCAACAATCCAGCATCGACCAACAATTTCAAGTGCCGGGATACCCGAGGCTGGCTTTGCCCGAGAATGCTAAGCAGTTCCGTGACCGACAACTCCGCATGGCCACACAGCGCAAGAATTCGCAGTCGCGTCGGTTCGGCGGCAGCGCGCAGGCCATGTAGGAGTTGATTCACCACCATCCAATCAAGATATAAAGATAGCTTTATGTTTTGATGATAAATACTGGACCGTTGATGTCAAGCCGAATCATTTTGCCCAAGTTTCGACCGAAGTGATCAAGCCCGCTGCAAACCACGATCAGCGGAGCCTCAATCAAGCGAGGGTGACGAGCTCAGCAACCCGGGGTGCGGTAAAACATTGGCGTGCATCATCACCATGCAAAGGTCCCATGGCACGATCTTAGACTGTTGCATCAGCCCAGCGAGGGTCATGAACCGCATCTCAGTGCCTTCATGCAGCTCCAAGTCCGCGATTTCGGCTTCCTCGATCAAGGCTTGGTAAACCGCGACCTGGCGTAGGCGGACACCGTGCTGGGGGATCGCGTAGTCAAACCGCATGATCGGCGTTAGGATTGCCGGTCGGAACACAAGCTCCTCCTCCAACTCCCGGCGCATTCCATCGGCTTCGGACTCGCCGGGATTGATGGCGCCGCCGAACAGGCACCAATGGCCCGGATAGGCGATCGTCGGGATATCGTCCCGCAATTGCATAAGATACCGGCCAGCCGAGTCGGTGATCACCGCCTTGCAGACCTGCATTTCGTCCTGAACTCGATTTTCATTCATCGCAACGCACCAACCGAACCGCCCCGTTTTTAATACGCGGGACCTATCACATTACGTACGATAGGTCTTGTTTCCGCATCGTTTTCATGAAATCAGCGATGAGCGACAGGGCGCGGGCCTTGAAGCCCGGGCGAAACAAGAACGGGGCGACGATGTCGACGACCACAATCCGGTGGCGGTGGTGGCATTCCACCGAGGGGGCAAGGTGAAAAGTCTGCTGACCGGCGGCAATTCATTTGTTTCGCGCGCCATCGGACCGGCGCTGCTGGCGGCTGGACAGGCGCTGACCATTTGCATCCGACCGGGACAGGCGGCGCCCGAATGGGCAAAGGGGGTGGGGCCTGCAGCGACGATCGCCCCTGTCGACCTAGCCGAGGGCGGCGATCTCAAGGGTCTGGTCGGGGATCACGACGTGATTATCCATGCCGCCGGCCGCCTAGAGAACCCAGCGACCCCGGCCAGCGCGTTTCAGCGGGACAATGTCGCGACCACCGAGGCGCTCATCGCGGCGGCGTTGGCGACGGGCAGGCCGAAGATCATCCATTTTTCGTCCCTGTCGGTTCACGGAATGATCGATGCGGAGATCGTTGATGAAAACACCCCGTCCCGGGAGCCCACCGCCTATGGCGCCAGCAAACAATTGGCCGAACAGGCATTGGCGAGGGTTGGGGCGAAAATCGCCTCGGTCAGCCTTCGCTTGCCAGGGATTATTGGCCCATTCGTCCACGAAAATTGGCTGACCAGATGCCGGGCGACGCTACGGGCGGGAGGCCCCTTGTCGGTCGCCAATCCCGACTTTTTGTTCAACAACGTGGTTTATTCGGAAGATTTAGCCGGCTTTATTGTCGCGCTCTGTGATCGTGAATGGTCCGGGGCGCACGCCTTCCCGATCGGCGCCGGCACGCCGATGGCGGTCTTGGAGATGGTCGAGGCCATGCGACGATCACTTGGCTCCAGTTCCCGCATCGACATCACCGAAACCAGCCGGGCGCCATTTTCGATTTCCTCGGCCCTGGCTATCCAATCCTTTGGCTACCAACCCCGACCGGTACGAGAAATCATTCAGCGCTTCGCTCTCGACCCTTGAGTATATCTCCGGCGGAAAGAAGGCCGCTCAGCGCCCGCTACTCCAGGATCGTCCAGCTGTAGTCTCCGGTATACCCGGCGTCCTCGAATACCGACAACCAGCCGTCCGGATAGTCGTGATAGCGGGCGGTCAAGACCCAGTCCTCGAACAGCGCGCGCTGTTCTGCGGTCGCGTATGAGTCTACCTGGAGAAAACCACGGCCCGGCGCCAGACGCTGCATCTCGCGCAACGCCCTGACACAGCCCGGCCGATCCAGATTATGCACGGTGTTAATCGAGATCACCGCGTCGAAGCTGTTATCGGGAAACGGCAGATCGTCGGCGGAGCCGCGGTGCAATCGGCCAATCACCTCGGGCTCGCAATGGGTGAGGGCATAGGTGGAAACATCGATCCCAAACGCCTCCAGCCCGGGGCATACCGCCAGCAAATCTTTGACCAGAAACCCCTTGGCACAGCCCACGTCGAGCACCCGGTCACCCGGTTTCAGTCCGAAATGCTCGACGATATCGCGCGCGACCGGCACCCAGCGACCATCATAGCGATAGCCGCCATAGCCATATTCCCGAGGGCCGTCGAAGTACATCTCCCCAAACTCGCTGGAAATTCGCACCACCTCGGCGGATTTGCCATCTTTGCGGGCTTGCAGGTTGCGTTTGCCGCGCGGCAGGCCCCGCAAGAGATCAATCTGTTGTCCCATCAACCGGCCTCCCCAGCCTCGCGATGAGCCCTGGCGAGGCCGTCGGTGAGCGTGGTGTACTTGAAATCCGCGAATGCCCGCGTTGTCGCCGCCGGGTCGAAAGGCCGGTAGCCGTCATGTGGCATCGGCCCAACACGCGACGAGCCTCGCACTGGCACCGGCTTGTCGGCCAGGGCGACGACCTGGTCGGCGATATCCCGAAACGAGGTCACCGTCCCGGTCGCCGCATTGAGGATGCCAGCGCTTTGTTGCAGAACCAGCCGGGTGGCGAGGTCAGCGACGTCACGCACATCAACATGGTCGCGGCGTTCCTCGCCCTCTCCGAACAGCACGATCTCCTCGCCGACCAATGCCAGTCTTCGGAACCGGTTCGGGCCATAGCCGTTATGCGGGTCCTTGGCCCCGTAGATCAATGTCGGTCGCAGAACGGCGAACGGGATGCCCAACGGCTCAGTCACTTCGGTTTGCAATACGAGCTCCCGCGCCCGGTGCATGACGCCGTGCAGAGAACCAGGATCGGCGCAGGACGCCTCGGTAAGCGGCTCGGTGCTGTCGCGATAGACCGCGTCGGAACTGATATAGAGCAGATGCGAGGGCCGGACCTCGCGCAATGCCGCGACCACCGGCTCCAGCAGGCGCAGGTTTTCCAACAACATGCCGGAGTTCTTCACCGGCGCACGGGCGGCAACCATAACCACGGCGTCGCCGGGTTGCAGCAATCGAGCCAGCTGCTCCGCAGCCTCGCCATCAAGACAATCAACGTCGGCGCGGCCGAGGGATAAGACATCCGCTCCGGCCGTTCGCAACTCCTGCACAATAGCCCCACCAACGAAACCATTAGCGCCGATGACAACCGTACGGTCGGGCGCGGCGGGATAGTCGCGAGCATGGGGGATCATGGACGAATCCGATGTTGGTTACACGATAGACTCCACCGTCGGCATCGATTAACCCGGAGGAGTGAAAGCGCTTTTAAATCAAGACGCCGTAATTTAAAAGTCGGGCACCCATGCCAATTCAGGCGGTCGGGATCGAAAACAGGGCTGAGCGCATGGATTTCCGGATCATCCACCATCATATCGGCGCGCGCGGCAATGTCCCGCTGCCATTGGACGGTAAAAGTCCGATTCGGAAGGATTTCGCGGTCTATTATTACGACGCCGACGAAAGTGCGTTAACCGACGCATTACGTGATCTGATTAAGGTCGGCGAGGCTCATCTCCTGCCCTATTGCCTCGGGGCGCGGCGTGAACGGCGCCCCTTTCATATCGCCAATGACGCTTATGCGAGTTCGTTATACCGCCTCAATACGGACTATAAAGAATATACCAAAGCGACGGCTTTGGGCCAATTGACCATCGGCAAAAATATGGGGGTTGCTCGCGAGATCGAGGTCGATGTCGTCCCGTTGGATGAGATCTGTGGGCCCGGTCTGGATATTCCAGCGCCGGATTATCTTTCCATCGACGCAGAGGGCGCCGAACTTGATGTGATGCAAGGGGCGACTCGAACCCTAAGAGACACGGTCGTCTGGCTCAGATCGGAAATGTGGATCCATCCAGTCTACCAAGGCGCCCGGACTTTCAATACGTCGCTCGCTTTCCTTCAGGATGCTGGATTTGACCTCTTCCATATGGAACCCTACAGAGAATACGAGGCTGACAGGATGCCGCTTGGGATGCATTCTGGGGGGCAAACCCTGGGCGCGGAAGTGGATTTCCAACGGCGCATAAGTGATCTGTTGGATGAAGCCGAAACCGATAGGCCGACGGCCATACTGAAACTTTACAAGCTTGCCTTCATGGCTATCTTGAATGGCGGAAATGGGTTGTGTTTCAATAGTTTAAAGCAGGCCCAGGCACTCGGCGGGACGTTCTTCAGTGAAAATGGCAAAGCGCCGCCGGCTAGTTATTTAGAATTTCTACGTGAGGTCTGGACTCACATGCGGAACATGTCCGAGTTTCTGCCGGTCCTGCCGGATTTCAGTCGATATATTCATGCGCGGCGCCGGCGCCGGTTTGCCTACTCGACCTCAACGGATGGCGCGGAAAAACAATCCCTGAAGGATGAGGATAATGCGGCTAGGAAGGAGGTGGCGGAAGGTTACCGCACCAATCTCGATCGGGTTCATCGGCTATACTGGTCAACAACCTCATCTTTAGAGGGATGCTGCATAAAATTTGGCCTGCGCTATCAAGCTGAGCAAATTCGGCTAAAGCGGAAGTTGCATTGCGAGACATTTATCAACGAATATTATCGGCTTTCAGAGTCAGCATTTCGCTAAAACCCCAACCAACTCGCCTCGGTTTGCGTCAATCGCCGGGGGCGCCCAAGCGGTGCCAGACGACCCCCTGCTCCTCGGGCTGTTGATCGCCCAGGACCGCGAAAGGATCGATGATCAATCGTCCCTTCATCCGGGCTGCTATGTCGGCAAGGCTCATCTCCCGATATATCGGCCAAGGCGTGGAGATGACCAAGACATCGGCATCCGTACAGGCGTCCAGTGGCGAAGAGGCCGGCTCGGCCCAGGGCACAAGCGAGGCAGGCACAACCGGATCATGCACGCGAATGCGCCGGCCTTTCAATTGTCCAAGTAGCGCGATCGATGGTGAGTTCTTGATACTGTCGGTGTTTTCTTTATACGCGAGGCCAAGGACGGTGATCCGAGGGTCGTCGTGGTGGCGCAACACGGTTCGCTCCAGAGTCCTGTAGAGCCAATCCTTACGCCACACACTGTTGCGCCGCCAGGCATCGACCACGCCGGCTTCGGTTTCGATAGACTTAATCCCGCCGTCACCAAATCCACGGGAAAGCTGTGTCACTGTCGCTAAGTCACGCTCCAGATTGCCGCCGGCGATGCCAAGCCCGGGGGCCAGATAGGCGTGCGGCCCGATGCGCCGGTCGAGCTTGAGGGCCGGGGCGATTTCCGACCAATCGGCTCCGATAGCCTCGCAGATTTCAGCCAGGGTGTTGGTGGTGCTTACCTGCGCCACGAGAAAGCAATTGATCGATATCTTGGCCAGTTCGGCGCTTTCGTAGCGCATCGGCAGGATCGGGCAAGCATAGGCCGATAGCACCGCATTAAGAGCCGGAGGGAGCGGTTG
Source organism: Pseudomonadota bacterium (assembly GCA_027623845.1). GTDB lineage: Bacteria > Pseudomonadota > Alphaproteobacteria > Thalassobaculales > Thalassobaculaceae > JADHLJ01. The sequence goes on along the minus strand of JAQBUJ010000009.1, from coordinate 3,487 downwards.
GCTCGGGTCAGCACAGCCGACGATGAAGCGTTCCGGTTGCAGGGTGCGCTCGACGGCGCGCCCGAAGATCAACGTCTCTACCTGGTAGAACAACCGATCTTTGGGAACCGCCAATCTCCGTGTGAAACCGGGGGGTACCTGGCACAGGATCGTCAGCAGCGCCTTCGCCGCCCGGACCTCCGACACCACGTTGATCAGGGTGACAATGCCCTCCAGCGTGCTCTGGCCCTGATCGTCGGTCGGAACGTCGGCGGCGATATAAATGAGATCGGCATCGCCTAAATCAGCGCTTCGTTCGCAGAACACCAAACGGTCCCGGTTACGGTTCAGCAGATCCTTCAGGCCAGGTTCGGAGACGATGCTGTCGCCAGCTTCCAGCCGCCGGGCCCGTTCGGGATCCGGATCCCAGGCGAGGACGCGAAACCCTTTCTCCGCCAACCCCGCCGCCGTGACGATGCCGAGATGGGTAAGCCCAGCGATGGCGACGGTGATCGTCGGGGTCATGCGGACGCCACCTCATTGCCAAGCCGGCTCAGCGTCCGCACGAGCCACCGATCGCCGGAAAGGTCGGCTGGGGTTTGATTGGCGCAGAGCGCTTTAAAATGGACGTATTCCAACGCCCAGGTTGGATCAGCTTGAACCAGGGTCAAACTGTTCTCAGGCGGCCGGCCGCTGGGTAGCACGCGGTCGCGCACCGTGAATGTGCTCGGACCCCATTTACACAGCGAGTCGATATGAGCGGATCCGTTCTCACCGAACAGATCGCAGGTAAAATGGTTGCGCCACGAGACCAGGCTCATCTCCAGTTCCAGTCGCGGCTCCGCAAGGGTTGAGGCCAGGACCACGTGATCGGGAGCCTGATTTTCGAACCGGTCGGCGGAGATGACACGGATATCCTCATAGAGCGCGTTGAACCAAAACCGTGCGGTATCGAGCAAATGCGATCCAAGATCCGGGAGCACACCGTCGCCCTGATCCCTCCAGGCGGAGTCGCGAACCAGTCGGGCGGTGCCGTTACCGTAGAACATCCGACAATGGTACAGACGGCCAAGCTTGCCCGAGGCGATCAGCGCTCGCATGGCCTCGAAATGGGGCTCAAATCGGTGGTTATAGGCAGTGTAAACCACAACGCCGGCGGCGCGGGCCAGGGTTTCCAGACGCTCCAGGGTCGTCTCGTCTCCGGCCCAAAGGGGTTTTTCCACGAGCACATGCTTGCCGTGCTCGATGCAAGCCTCGATCAAGGCGGTTTTCGGGGCGTCCGGTACGCAGGCCAGAACCGCGTCATAGGACCTGGCCGGGACATCCTCCAAGGCCCGGTAGTCGGCATCGGGATTGACCGGATCAACGGTCGCCACGCACTCGACGCCGGCAATGGCGCGGCGCTTGCGGCCTTGAACCCCCAATCCGGCGACGACGACCCGCATGGCTACCTCAAGGTTGGACGTTGTCGAACGCGATGTCAGCGGAACGTCGCGTGTTGTTCTACCAAGTCGATCTTGCCCAAGACGTCTTCGGGCGTCACCGGAATGTTGCCGTCCTTTTCGCATTCGATGGCGGCGGCCATCGAGCCGAGGATCGTCGCGGTAACCGCGTCCGGCTTAACCAGCATCGACAACGTCGCGTAGGCGAGTAACGCATCGCCGGCGCCGACCGGGTCGAGCACGTTATCCGCGAAACTGTCGATAATGACGGCGTCGTCGATGGCGTAGTGATCGCGGTTCCGGCAGGTCAGCACGCCGCGATCCCCAAGTTTCAACATCAAGGTCTTGCACCGGGCCGCGTCGTAAAGATGCGACGCGAGCGGCCTGATGTGGGAATCCTGATCGCCGGTGCTGAACCGGGCCTCACGCTCATTCGGTGTGATCAGGTCAAAATCTTGAAACTCGGTAATATTTCCCCAGCGGCTCGCCACTTGGCTGTCCGCGACGCGAAAGGCACCGCTGGGAATCGCCTCGATCAGCGTCGGGATGGTCTGCCGGCTGAACAAGCCGTGCCGAAAGTCGCTGAACACCACGGCATCGACCTCGGTTGCGGCGATGGCCTTGGTCAGAGACTCCAGTGTGCCGCCGGAGATCGGTCGGTTGTCGAGGGTATCGATCTTCAACAATCGATAACCGTCGGCAACGATTGCGTTCTTGTTCGTGGTCGGACGGGTGGCGTCGATATTGGCGTTGGCAATGACGCCGGCCTGTTTCAAATCGTCCAAGACGAAATCTTTCAAATCGTCATCGCCGAGCACCGTCGAAAAAATGACTTCGGCCCCGGCCGCCCGCAGATGCTTGGCGACGATCGCCGCTCCGCCGACATAGTCGCGCCGATTGTCGTAGCGCACACTGATGGTTGGGGTTTTGGTTTGGCCGCCAATGACGGTGGTCTCGGTAAAACTGTCGACGATGGTGTCGCCAACCACATGCACGCGCTTGCCGCGAAGGCTGGCCAGTGTGTTGCGAATATCATCAAAGGTGATTTTCTCGGCGCCAAGCAAGGTCACGAGTTTGTCGTATTTTATCCGTGGCGGCGCCAAATTAATCAGATTGCTCGACGAATAGACCAAGTCGCCGGGCGTGAAAATCATCTCGCCGCCATAGGCCTCGACGAGGCTCATTTCCTCATGGGTTTTTTGCGGCAGCCCGTCAGCGACGTATTCGTAACCTTTGGCGAAAAAATCCGGTTGGAGGAGTTCTATATTGGCAAGTGGCGTCCGGTTCTCGTCGATGATCACATGATCCACCATCTCGAACGCGGCGAGATTTAAGGCCCGCAGCTCCTGCGGCACATGTGGCCGGAATCGACCCTTTTCGATATGGGCGTCCCGGGTCAGGCTGACGATCAGGATATCCGCCTTGGACTTGGCGTAAAGCAGATGCCGCAAGTGGCCGGGATGCACCACGTCGAACACCCCATGGCACATGATCGCGGTGTGTTGACGCGGTCGCGCGCCGATCACCTTGGCGATCTGATCCGGGGTCATGATTTTGTGACCGTAGCGTTCTCGAAGGTCGACCATTCAATGACTCTCATCGCCGAGATAGGTGAACCAGGTCCGGGTCGCCTCGGCGATCGAATCCGGCTCCCAAAGCGGCGCGTCGCGCCAATGCTCGATATCGCTCATCATCAGCGCCACCCCCTGCTCGAACGCAACTTGCGGCTCCCAACCGAGATCACGGCGGATCTTGGTAATATCAGCCCAAGTGCAATCCGGTTCGCCCGGACGTCTCGGTACATAGGTGACCGGGCCGCCGAGCAGCTCGACCAACCGATTGACCGGTTGCGGGTTGCCGGCGCCTACATTGTAGATCTCGCCAACCCGATCGGTCTCGGCGGCCGCCAAGAAAGCACGCACCACGTCGGTGACATAGAGGAAATCTCGCGTCTGGGTGCCGTCGCCAACGACGGTGAAAGGCTTGCCGGCCAGCTTCTGTTTCAGAAACACGCCAAACACCGCGCCATAGGCGCCGGTGGTACGACCCCGCGTGCCATAGGCGTT
>JAQBUJ010000639.1 GCA_027623845.1 Pseudomonadota bacterium | reverse complement strand
GATGACGGGAAGTGGGATGACGGGAAGTGGGATGACGGGAAGTGGGATGACGGGAAGTGGGATGACGGGAGGTCGGGCGATAGAAAAAACGTCCGCGCCTCCAAGAAACCGTCGCCCTGGCGTAAGGCAGGGCCGAAGCCTGAGGCGATTCGGTGACAACAATAGCGGACACTGGCGAAAACCACGGCATATTGATCCCATTCCTCGCCCAACCGTCACGTTGAATCTACTCAGGCGTGGGTCCTGCCGTTCGCCAGGACGACGGGAAGTGGGATGACGGGAAGTGGGACGACGGCATTTGGGGGCGGGTCCGTGAACCGAGGGTCTTCGGTCAGATCGGTTCGACCAGCTGTTCGATCGCGCCGAAGACCGACGTTCCGGCCTTGTCGAGGATTTCCAGGCGCACCCGGTCGCCAAAGCTCATAAACGGGGTTTTTGCGACCCCGTCGGCGATGGTCTCGATCATCCGGATTTCAGCGATGCAGGAATAACCGTGCTGTTGATCGGCGTTGGACACCGTGCCGGAGCCGATGATCGTGCCGGCGGTCAGCGGTCGGGTCTTGGCGGCATGGGCGATCAGGGTCCGGAAATCGAAGGTCATGTCAATGCCGGCCTCAGTCCAGCCGACCCTCTCGCCATTCAAGCTTGAGAGCAAGGGCAGATGCAGCTTGCCGCCGTCCCGGGCCTCGCCCAGCGCCTCAGGGGTCACCGCCGCTGGGGCGAAGGCGGTCGGCGGCTTGCCGTGCACGAAGCCAAACCCCTTGGCCAATTCAGCCGGGATCAAGCCGCGCAGACTGACGTCATTGACCAGCATGACCAGCTTGATATGGCCGGTCGCCGCCGCGACGCTCACCCCCAGCGGCACGTCGTCGACGATCACCGCCACCTCGCCCTCAAAATCAATGCCCCAATCCTGGCTGGCGGCGCGGATCGGGTCGCAGGGCGCCAGGAACCCGTCGGAGCCGCCCTGATACATCAGTGGATCGGTCCAGAAACTCGGCGGCAGCGCGACCCCGCGCGCCTTTCGCACCAGTTCCACATGGTTCACATAGGCCGAACCGTCGAGCCACTGAAACGCCCGCGGCAAGGGCGAGGCCATGACCCGGGCGTCAAAGGCGAAGGTACCGGGCGCGCTTCCGGCGTTCAGCCGCGCTTGTAACTCGGCCAGAGCCGGCGCGGTCTGCTCCCAGGTCTCGATCGCCAGGCGCAGGGTGCCGGCGACATTCCCGGCGGGCGCGGCGCGGGTCAGGTCATCACTGATCACCACCAGCGCCCCGTCACGACCGCCCTGGTTCAAGGAACCGAGTTTCACTCCGCCGCCTCCGGCCTGACGCTCCACGATTTTACATAAGCCTCGTTCTCTACCCCATCAGGCAGGTCGCCGACCTCCAACGCGTCGCGGGTGTCGATCATCACCGCGTATTCGTCGGTCTCTGGCTTCGGCGCCTTCAGCATGTTCTTCAGCGCTTTGGGATGCGGGCCATGGGTAAAGCCGCAGGGGTGAAAGGTGACCATGCCGCGATCGATATTGTCGCGGCTGAAGAAGTCGCCGCGGTGATAGAACAATACCTCGTCATAATCGTCATTGTTGTGGAAGAACGGCACTTTCAGCGCCCCCGGATCCTGCTCGAACGGGCGCGGGCAGAAGGTGCACACGACAAAGCGGCCCGCCAAAAAGGTCGTATGGGCGCTCGGCGGCAGATGATAGCGGTGGCTGGTCAGCGGGCGGAAATCCTCGACATTGATCCTGACCGGCATCAGATCGCCATGCCAGCCGACCGCATCCAGCGGGTTGTAAGGGTAGGTGACGGTGGAGATCTGGCCCCGCCGCTTGATCCGCACCTTCCAGATTTCCTCAGCCCCGTCCGGCGTCTGCTGCGCCTTGAACGCCGCGTCCATCGCCGGCGAGACCAACATCGCCGGGTCGAAAAAGGCGTGGTGGCCAACCAGGCCCTTATCGGGGAGCTTGTAGCTGGAATTGGTCGCCTCGATCATCAGCACATCGGCCGGGCCGTCAAACACAGTCCGCCACATGGTGCCGCGCGGCAACATCACATAATCGCCCATCCGCAGGTCGAGCCGGCCAAAGTCGCAGAACAGCTGACCGGCGCCATTGTGGATGAACAACAGCTCATCGCCGTCGCCATTGCGCACCAGATGGTCCATCGCCCCGTTGGCCCGCCACATCCGCATCTTGCAATGGGCGTTATGCAGCACCATCGCCGCCTGCCAGGGAGAGCCGGTATCGCCGTCGAGCTTGTTCAGATCAAAGGCGCGCGGCCTGAGCGGCCCTTCCCAATCGCTCCAGCCGGTCGGCGGGCGACGGTGATAAAGCTGCGCCGCCGGACCAAAGAAGCCCTCCTTGCTCATTTCGCGCTCATAGGTCCCCTCGGGCAGGTCGGCATGCGCCTGACGCGAGGCGATCCCCTCGACCTTGGAAAGACCGATATAACTTGTCATGGGTGGAGCGCGCCCCTGTTGATCCGGTTCGGCGATGGATCGCAT
>JAQBUJ010000638.1 GCA_027623845.1 Pseudomonadota bacterium | reverse complement strand
CGTATTCCGCGGTGGTCACATGACCGACCTGTTCTCCCTTCACCCGGACGGGCGCCGCTTCCGGGCCGATATACCGGTCGGTGTCGATCTTCACCTTCACGCCGCAATAGCTGAAGATTCCCTCGGTGACGACGGTGATCATGTCGACCCCGCCGACCTCGCTGGAAACGATGAACGGGGCGGGCTTGTAGTCCGGATAGGTGGTGCCGGAGCCGATGGCGGTGATGAAAGTATCCGCATCGGCCAGCAGATCCCCTCGCCAGCTGTCGGCGTCGCCGTCGGTGCCTATGAATGGAACCAGTTTGCCACCATCCTCGGTCCGATTCTCGATAATCGTCAGCGGGTCGAGGCGGACCAATTGGCCGGCGTCATTGGCATAACGGTCACAGGCGCCGGACTTGCCATCGGCGATATAGCACATCACCGGACAGGCATCGCAGCGGATCTTCTCGGGTCGGGCTTTGTTGATGCCGATTTGGGCGTCAGTCATTGTTCCACGCCTCCTCAATGGCCGCTCGCACGCGGGCCGGCGTCGCCGGAACCTGACAGATACGAGCGCCGGTGGCGTCACGGATCGCGTTCAAAATTGCCGGCGCAGTCGGGATCAGGACATGCTCTCCCAGACCCTTGGCGCCGCGCGGGCCAAGAGGGTCCGGCACCTCGACGATGATACTCTCGATCTCCGGCACGTCACCGAAGGTTGGGATCAGATAGTCGTGCAGGTTTTCGGTCTTACCGGGAATATACTCTTCCATCAGCGCCAGTCCGATACCCTGGGCGATGCCGCCCTGGATCTGCCCTTCCACCAACAGCGGGTTGATCGCCCGGCCGACGTCATGGGCGGCGATTAACCGCTCAAGCTTCACCGTTCCCAGAACCATATCGACGCTGACCACCGCGATCTGCGCGCCATAACCATAAACCGAATACGGTTCCCCTTGCCCCATCTCGTCAAGCGGCGTGGTCGGTGGGTCGTAGGTCTCCTCGGCTTCGAGGACATAGCCGTGCGGATTGGTCTCTAGGCTCGCAAGCTCGATAACCCGGGAGACGCCATCCTCGCGCAAACTCAAGGCTCCGTCAGTCAAAGTGATCTCGGCGTCGCTACCGGCGTTGCCCTGGCGCAGGATCATCCCACGCAACGCCTCACCGGCCCGCAGGGCGGCGGTTCCGGAAATCACGGTTTGCCGCGAGGCCGAGGTCTTGCCGGCATCCGGCGTCAGATCGGTATCGCCGCCCACACGGTCCAAGGTCTCGATCCCGATGCCAAGCGCGTCGGCAACAATCTGGCTGATCACCGTGGTCGAGCCTTGGCCGATATCGGTGGCGCCCTGATGCAGGACGATCCGCCCGGCGGCGGTCAGGCCGATCCGGATCGTCGACGGGTTTGACAGCGAGGTATTGCCGCAACCATACCAGCAGGTCCCGATGCCGATGCCGCGCCGGGTCATGCTCCGATCGGCGACGCGGCCATGCTCTTGCGCCGCCGCGCGTTCACGTCGCCAAGCCGGTCGTAACGCTTCCAGGCAAGCTTTGATCCCAACACCCTCGGCGAAAATCTGGCCGGTTACCGTCGGTTGCCGGTTATCCAGCGCATTGGCGAGACGGAATTCCAACTGGTCCATCCCCAGGGTCTCGGCGAGATCGTGGAACAGGCTTTCCTGGGCGATCGCGGCTTGCGGCACGCCAAATCCCCGGAACGCGCCGGCGGTCGGGCCATTGGTGTGCACGGCTTGGCTATGGGCACGATAATGCGGGATGAAATAGGGGCCGCAGGCGTGGATCGGCACCCGATTGGCGACGGTCGGGCCCCAACTGGCATAAGCGCCGGTGTTAAACACGCCATCGAAATCCATCGCGGTGACCCGGCCACTGGTATCGCAGCCGACCCGCGCATGGATTTGCGAGGGATGACGTTTGGTCGAGGCGCGCATCGACTCGCCGCGGGTAAACACCATATAGGCCGGCCGGTCCAGCTGCCAGGCGGCTAAGGCGATAAACGGCTCCAGCGTCAAATCGATCTTCGAGCCGAACCCGCCGCCGCACCCGCTTGGCACCACCCGCACCGCCCCGGTTTCAATACCAAGAATGAGGGCGAGAGCCTCACGGTCCATATGGGGCGCTTGCGTGCAGGCATGAACTTCGATCCGCTCACCGATCCGTCGGGCATATCCGGCCTCGGGCTCAATATAGGCATGCTCGACATAGGGGGTCGCGAATTGGCCCTCGACGATGTGCGCCGCGTCGGCGAAGCCTCGGGTGATGTCGCCGCGCTCCACATGACCCTCGACCAGAATGTTGCCAGGGCGTCCCGCATGCAGGCGTGGCGCTTGATCGTCGCAGGCGTCGGCGGGGCTCTGCAGCGGATCGAGTAGCTCCCAGGCAACGGGAAAGGTCGACAGATCCACATCGGCGACGCAATCCGGCGCGCCGGCAATGATCGCGATCGCCTCGCCGACAAATCGCGCGACGGTCTCGGCCAATACCGGCTGATCGGCGAAGGGGGCGA
>JAQBUJ010000637.1 GCA_027623845.1 Pseudomonadota bacterium | reverse complement strand
ATTTCATGATTGATATCGGCTCATCGCCCCCGCGCGTTTACGAGCCGGTGTTGCCGGCGAAACCATCGGCGGCATCGGTCTCGATCAGCGCCGCCGCCCGGTCGCCGGGCGGGCCGAACCCACCGCCGCCGCCGGTGCGCACCACCAGCCGGTCATCCGGTTGCAGCGAGAACTGTTGCTTGGAGGCAAGCGGGATCTTCTGACCGCCGCGCTCGACAAAGGTCTCGGCCTTGGCCCCCGGCGCGCCCCCGAACACCCCCTCCGGCGCGATCCGGAAACGATCGCCATAGGTGGCGAAAGTGACATCCTCGGTAAGCACCCGGTAGATCCGCTGAAAGCCCATGCCGCCCCGCTGACGCCCGGCGCCGCCGGAACTTGAGCGCAGGCTGTAATCCTCGACCCGAAAGAACGGATAATCCGACTCCATCGCCTCGATCGGGATGTTCGAACAGTTCGACAGCATGGAATCAACGGCATCACAGCCGTCGTTATCCGGTCCGGCGCCAAAACCGCCGCCGAAGATCTCAAGATAGATGTTGTATCCATCCTCGCCCCGATGACTGAGGCAACTGACCGTCGTGGTGTCGAAACCCGGCGCGATTACCCGGTCCGGCACCGCCTTAGCCAGGGCATTCATCACCGAATTGACCACCCGATAACTTGGCAACAGGCGGGCGCGGACCGGCGCTGGCGGTTTCGGGTTCAAGATCGAGCCATAGGGCGCGGTCACCGTGATCGCCCGCTCCGCCCCCTCGTTGAAGGGGATGTCGGGATCGGTCAGCACCGCCTTGATACAGGCGATGGCCGAGGAAACCGTGGAGGCGAACGGGCTGTTCATGTTGCTGCGGACCTGGGCGGCGGTACCGGTGAAATCGACGGAGATCGCCTCGCCATCGATGGTCAGACTGGCGCGCACCGGCACCGGCTCGTCGCCCTTGCCGTCATCGTCGAGCCAGGCCTCGCCGGTATAGGTCCCGTCCGGCGCGGCGGCGATGGCGGCGCGGATCCGGCGCTCGGAATAGTCGAGCATCTCATCCATCGCGGCAAAGACCGTATCGGCGCCGAACTTGCGGCAAAGGTCCTTCAACCGTTCACCGCCGACGGCATTGGCGGCGAATTGCGCGTTGATGTCGCCGATCGTCGCCTCGGGCATCCGGACATTGGCCCGAACCAGCCGCTCAAACGGCCCGCCCTTCCAGTCGCGCTCCACCGAATAGCGGCTCGGCGGGAAGGTGATGCCCTCCTCGTGCACGTCACCGGCATTGGGATTGAGACCCGGCGCGCCGCCGCCAAGGTCGATGTGATGGACCACCGTCGCGGTGACCCCGATCAAGACGCCATCGAGAAAGATCGGTGAGAAAAGAAAGATATCCGGCAAATGCTGGCCGCCGGCATAGGGATCGTTGTTGATCAGGAAATCCCCCTCCTCGAGGGTTTCCAGCGGATGATGCTCCAGACAGGCGCGGAAGGTGTGGGTGACCGAGCCGAGTTGGATCGGGATCAGGTCCGCCTGGGCTACTACCCGACCCTTGCGGTCCATGATCGCCGCAGAGCAGTCCTGGGCCTCACGCACCACCGGCGAATGGGCCGAGCGGATCAGTTTCACCCCCATCTCGTCAGCGGCGGCGATCAGCGCTCGGGTAATGACGGCCTGGTCGACGGGTGATACGGCCATCTCAGGACTCCCTCTTCAAGATCACATTGCCCTCGGCGTCCAAGGTCGCCGCCCAGCCCGGCGGGACATAGATCGTCGCGCTGCCATCCTCGATCAGCGCCGGGCCCGAGAGCGCTGCGTCGCTCAACCCATCCCGGGCCAACAGGGCGGCGTCAAGCACTTCGCCGCGCTCTACCAGACGCGCCCGCCGGGCTGGCGAAGCGGGTTTGGACAGCAGCGCTGGCGAGGTCGGCATTTGCGGCGGCGGCGCCTTGGCCCCAACCCGGAAGGACACCACCTCCACCGGATCGCCATGCGCCTTGGCGAATTCAAAAATTCGGCGGTGCGCCTCGGCGAATAGCGCCGAGAGATCATCCGCGCCAAGCGCGTTCAGATCCAGATCACCCAGAGCGACCGAAACCTCGAAAGCCTGGCCGACATAGCGCATTTCCAGCACCCGGTCGAAATCCGCCCCGGCCTCGATATCCAACGAGGCGAGATAGTCACGCGCCTCCTCCTGCAGTTCCGCCACCGTGGCGCGAATATCACCGATCGTTGCGTCGGTGACCCGTAGCCGGCGGGTCCGCGCGCGATAGTGGACATGGTCCGATAACAGCAATCCCGAAGCCGATAGCACACCGGCATTGGGCGGCACGACGACCGTATCGATATTCAGGTCTTCGGCCACCCGCGCCGCATGCAACGGCCCGGCGCCGCCGAACGGCACCAACACATAGTCGCGCGGATCACGCCCGCGCTCGGTCGAGACCTGCTGGATCGCCCGAACGATATTGGCCTCGGCAAGGCGAATGGCGCTATCGGCGATTTCCTCCAGCGACAGTCCGAATTGATCC
>JAQBUJ010000636.1 GCA_027623845.1 Pseudomonadota bacterium | reverse complement strand
GACGCCGCGCAGGCGGGCGATCACGACTTCCGTCGCCCGAGGGTCTTCGCCGATAATCAATCCACCAAGCTTGCGGATCACGCCGGTCAGGCCGGGACTGCCAAAGCCCTCCAGATATTCGGAGTAACCGACGATCCCGTTATCGGTGGTGATTTTCAGGAAAGAGAAGTCGCGCCAGCCAGCGCCGCAGTGCAGGTCTTCGACGGAATGGATTTTCATCGCGAGAATTCCAATTGGCGTTGTTGGCGCGGCATCGAGCGCTCGACAGAGACGAAACGAGATCGTCTATTGTGCTGCCAAGCGCCGGCATCTGTCATGCTCCGGTTTCCCGCCGGCGGGTCTTTCGAGCAGGAATTTCAAGTTTTGAGGCGGATATTTTGACCATGATTGGATTTCCAGTGACCTTATCCGGAAACAAAGGCCTCGCATGCCGGTCTGGCTGAGATACGCCTTTGGCGCCCAGGCCGGGTTGCTGGTGGGCATGGGATTGGGGCGGTTCGGTTACTCGCCGATGATCCCGGCGCTGATTCAATCCGGGACTCTCGGTGAGGCCGAAGCTGGCTATATCGGCGCGTTGAATCTTGGTGGATACGTGATTGGCGCTCTGCTTACGCCGCGCTTGCGCCGGTTGTGCCACGAAGCGGATGTGCTGCGGGCGTGTCTGGTCTTGGCGCTGCTTTCGCTGGTCGCGAGCATTCTGCCATGGGGGTTCGTCTGGCTTGGCTTCTGGCGGTTGCTGGTTGGCGTCATTGTCGCGGTGATGATGGTCTTGGGCGTCTCCTATGTGACCCGCTTCGCGCCGCGTGACCGGATCGCGCAGGCAACCTCGATCGCGTTTACCGGCGTCGGCATGGGGATCTTTTTTTCCGCCGCCGGCCTGCCTTGGTTGTTGGAGCGCGGTCTGGCCTGGGCCTGGGGTGGCAGCGCCGCGGTCGGCGCCGTCGGGACGGCGGTTGGTCTCTGGGCCTGGGCCGGCGCGCCGCGCCTGGAAGAGCCACAGGCTAAGCCCGAAACGGGGGACGTAATCCCGGCGACGGTTGAGCGGATTCCGCTCGATGGTAAGAAGCTGGTGGCGGCTCAGGCGCTGTTCTCGGTTGGGCTGATCCCGCATTCGATCTATTGGGTGGATTACATCGTGCGCGGGCTTGGCGAGCCTATGCGCGAGGGGGCGTTGCAGTGGGCCTTGGTTGGGGTCGGCGCTATCCTGGGTACGGTGGTCTGGGGGCGGCTCGCCGATCGGATCGGCCTGACCGCCGGTTTGGTGGCGGTGTTCGCGGCGCTGTCGGCCTCGATCATCCTGCCGGTTCTGGTGCCCGGGGCCGCCGTGATCCTGTTTTCGTCCCTGGTTTTCGGCTCCCAGCCCGGATCAAGCGCGGTGATCGCCAGCCGCGCGCAACAGGCGATGGGCGCGGCGTCGATGGTGCCGCTCTGGCGTTGGATGGTGGTGTCTGTAGGCACCGCACAGATCGTTGGTGGGATCGGCTTGGTCGAGCTGTACAACCGAACCGGTGATTATCAGCCGGTGTTCCTGATCGGCGGCGCCGCGATGGGCATGGCGGCGCTGGTCTGCGCCAGCCTGAGTTGGAAACGGCCGGATTAGCGGGCGATCACGTTAGCCGACATACGCCTCGGATTTATTGAACGAGGGGTCAATTCGCAAATCATGCCGAGCCACCGCGTGGCTCGGCATTCATTGTTTCGGCTATAAAAGCGCGGTCGTAAAACCGCCTTGGGAAAAGGCTTTATTCCGGATGCTTGGCCGCCATTTCGGCGATTTGGTCGAGCAGCGGAAGTACCGTGTCGGCGCCTTCCGGCGGCAGGTTGAAGACCACCCGGTCGACGCCGGCGTCGGCGGTGCGGGAGACCTGATCGGAGTCGGGCTGCAAGCCAAAGGAGGTAATCGGAATCTCATCCGGTTCACGTCCGGCCTCAGCCGCCATTTGCCGAAAGCGCGGTAATATATCGACCACGTCCATTCGCCCGCCGATCGGCATCCAGCCGTCGCCATGGGCGATCGCCCGCTTGGCGCCATGCGGGAAACCGCCGCCGACGATGATCGGCGGATACGGCTTTTGCACCGGCTTGGGCCAAGTCATCATCGGGCCGAAATCGACGAGGTCGCCGTGAAATTCCGGCTTGTTCCCCGTCCAGATCGCCTTTAGGGCGGACAGCCGTTCGTTTAACAGTTTGCCGCGGCCCTGAAAGTTGGTGGTGCCGTGATCCGCCATCTCCTCGGCGTTCCAGCCGGCGCCGACGCCAAAGATGAAACGGCCCTTAGAGATCGTGTCGAGGGTGGCGACTTCCTTGGCCAGTTGGATCGGGTCGCGCTGGATAACCAGGCAAATCCCGGTCGCCAGTTTGATCCGCTTGGTCCCCGCCGCCGCCGCGCCAAACGCCACGAACGGGTCGAGCACGTCGTAATACATCTTCGGCAGATCACCGCCGCCGGGCCAGGGCGAAGTCCGGGGCAGCGGGATATGGGAATGCTCCGGGAACCAGCGCGATTCCAACCC
>JAQBUJ010000635.1 GCA_027623845.1 Pseudomonadota bacterium | reverse complement strand
GGCAGTGGCGGCGTCGGCGGCGGTGATCGCGGCGGCGGCGATCGGCGAGGCGCCGGTCTATGGGGTCAATACCGGCTTTGGCAAACTGGCCTCGGTGCGGATCGCGCCCGAGGATGCGGCGGCCCTGCAGCGTAATTTGGTCCGCTCCCATTGTTGTGGGGTTGGGGCGCCGACAGCGGAGCCGATTGTCCGGCTGACCATGGCGCTAAAGCTGATCTCGTTGGGCCGGGGCGCGTCCGGTGTGCGCTGGGAGTTGATCGCGATGCTTGAGGCGATGCTGGAGCGCGGGGTTATCCCCTGCGTCCCCAGCCAGGGGTCGGTCGGCGCCTCAGGCGATCTGGCGCCGCTGGCGCATATGACGGCGGCGATGACCGGCGAGGGAGAGGCGGCGATCGAAGGCCAGGTGATGCCGGCGGCGGCGGCCTTGGCGAAGGCGGGACTGACGCCGGTCGAACTGGGGCCGAAAGAGGGGCTGGCGATGATCAACGGCACCCAATTTTCCACCGCACTGGCCCTGGTCGGGTTGTTCGAGGCGTGGCGTCTGGCGGTCTCCGGTTTGGTGACCAGCGCGCTCTCGACCGATGCAATCATGGGCTCGACCGCGCCGACCCGCCCGGAAATTCATGCGTTGCGCGGTCATCCCGGCCAGATCGAAGCCGCCGCCGCGATCCGGGCGCTGCTGAATGGCTCGCAGATCCGCGAGTCGCACCGCACCGACGACACCCGCGTCCAGGACCCCTATTGCATTCGCTGTCAGCCGCAGGTGACCGGCGCCTGCCTCGATCTGCTGCGCCAGGCCGCCCGGACCCTGCAAATCGAGGCCAATGCCGCCACCGACAACCCCCTGGTGGTGATCAGCGATGGCTCGATCATCTCCGGCGGCAATTTCCACGCCGAGCCGGTGGCCTTCGCGGCCGATCAGATGGCGCTGGCGATTGCCGAGATCGGCTCGATCGCTCAGCGGCGCATCGCCTTGATGGTCGACCCGGCGATGAATTTCGGCCTGCCGGCGTTCCTCTCTCCCAAGGCCGGGTTGAATTCCGGTTTCATGATCGCCGAAGTCACCTCGGCGGCGTTGATGAGCGAGAACAAACAGCGCGCCGCCCCCTGCTCGATCGACTCGACCCCCACCTCGGCCAATCAGGAAGACCATGTCTCGATGGCCTGCCACGCCGCCCGGCGATTGCTGGAGATGAACGAAAATCTGGCGCGGATCATCGGCATTGAATTGCTCTGTGGGTCCCAGGGCGTCGAGTTCCGCCAGCCTTTGGCGACCAGCGATGTCCTGACGCGGGTGGTCGGCCGGGTGCGCGCGGTCATCGACACCCTTGGCGACGACCGCATTCTCGCGCCCGACCTGGAACGGGCCGCCGCCCTGGTGCGTTCCGGCGTTATCGTCGAGAGCGTCGGCGTTGGTCTCTTGCCAACCCTCGCGATTGAACCTTGAAGGGAGATCCCGATGCAGTCCCCTCGCCACAATGCCCGCCGGGTGCGGGCGCCGCTCGGCGCCGAGATCACCGCCAAGTCCTGGCTGACCGAGGCGCCGCTGCGGATGCTGATGAACAATCTTGATCCCGAGGTCGCCGAGAACCCGGATGCGCTGGTGGTCTATGGCGGCATGGGACGCGCGGCGCGGACCTGGAGCGATTTCGACAGCATCATCGAGGCTCTGCGCGGTCTGGAAGCCGATGAGACTTTGCTGGTGCAATCCGGCAAACCGGTCGGGGTGTTTCGCACCCACACCGACGCCCCGCGGGTGCTGATCGCCAATTCCAATCTGGTGCCGCACTGGGCGACCTGGGAGCATTTCAACGAACTCGATCGTAAGGGCCTGATGATGTACGGCCAGATGACGGCCGGCTCGTGGATTTATATCGGTAGCCAGGGCATCGTGCAGGGCACTTATGAGACCTTTGCCGAGGCTGGCCGTCAGCATTACGCCGGCGCGCTTCGCGGCAGATGGATCCTCACCGCCGGGCTTGGCGGTATGGGCGGGGCGCAACCCCTGGCGGCGGCGATGGCCGGGGCCTGCTGCTTGGCGGTGGAGTGCAACCCCGAGAGCATCGAGTTCCGGCTGCGCACCGGTTATCTCGACGAGAAGACCGACTCGATCGATGCGGCGTTGGCGCGCATCGAGGCCTGGACCAAGGCCGGCGAGGCGAAATCGATCGGCCTGCTGGGCAATGCGGCGGATGTCTTCCCCGACCTTTACCGGCGCGGCGTTCGCCCTGATATTGTCACCGATCAGACCTCGGCCCATGACCCGATAAACGGCTATCTGCCGAAAGGCTGGACCCTGGCCGATTGGCGGGACAAGCGCGAGACAGACCCAAGCGCCGTCGAGGCGGCGGCCCGGGCCTCGATGCGCGAGCATGTTGAGGCGATGGTTAATTTCTGGGACGCCGGAGTGCCGACCCTGGACTATGGCAACAACATCCGCCAGGTGGCGCTGGAGGCGGGGTTGGGGCGGGCTTTCGCCTTTCCGGGGGTTGTGCCGGCCTATATCCGGCCGCTATTCT
>JAQBUJ010000008.1 GCA_027623845.1 Pseudomonadota bacterium | reverse complement strand
CTCCGGCTTCCTGGCCCGGCAAATTGCCTCGATCGAGGTTCCGGAAGGCCGCAAGAACACCCGGTTGATGGAGCATGATGAGTTTCCGCGCCCGGAAGTGACCTTGGACAAACTCGGGACCCTGCGTCCGGTGTTTCGCAAGGACGGCAAGGTGACGCCCGGCAACGCCAGCGGCGTGACCGACGGCGCCGCCTTCGTCGTGGTTGGCGACCGCGATGCGGTTGAGGCCAAGGGCGCCGAGCCGTTGGCCAAGCTGGTCGACTGGACCATCGTCGGCGTGCCGCCCCGGATCATGGGCTGCGGCCCGGTCCCGGCGATCCGGGCGCTGTGGGAGAAACGCGACCTGAAAGCCTCGGATATCGACTATTACGAGATCAACGAAGCCTTCGCGGTGGTCAATCTGCATGCCGAGAAAGAACTCGGCGTCGGTCGGGACGTCACCAACCTCTATGGCGGCGGGATTTCCATCGGCCACCCCCCGGGAGCGACCGGCGTGCGGATGACCTTGACCGCGATGCACCACCTGATCGATAGCGGCCAGCGTTATGCGGTGATCTCCATGTGCATGGGCGCCGGTCAGGGTATGGCGGTATTGATCGAGAATTTGAAGCGCTAGTCGTCGCGGTCCGATCGCCCGCCGGCCCTAGTGAACCGGGTTGGGTTGGTTTTGGACGCCCCCGCGCACCAGGACTGCGCAACCCACGTTAACGGAGAGACCTCGTGAGCGACTCAAACGACCTGACCGGAAAGGTCGCCCTGGTTACCGGCGCGTCCCAGGGCCTGGGGCGGCAATTCGCGCTGACCCTGGCCAAGCACGGCGCTAAGGTGGCGCTGGCGGCGCGGCAGGTGGCGAAAATTGAGAGCCTGCAGGCGGAGATCGAGGCGGCTGGCGGCACGGCGTTCTCGGTGGCGATGGATGTGATGGACAGCGCCAGCATAAACGCCGGCGTGACGGCGAGCGAACAGGCGCTTGGGCCGGTGGATATCCTGGTCAACAATGCCGGTCTGGCGATCAACAAACTGTTCCTCGACGTGACCGAGGAGGATTACGACACTGTCCTGGGAACCAATCTGAAGGGCGTTTTCTTCTGCGCCCAGGCGGTGGCCAAGGGGATGGTGGAGCGCGGATCCGGTTCGATCATCAACATCTCCTCGGTGCTCGGCTCGCGGCCGATCGGCACGCTCACGACGTATTGTGCCTCCAAGGGCGGCTTGAACCAGCTGACCGCCGCGATGGGGTTGGAGCTGGCGCGCAGCGGCGTCCGGGTGAACGCCATCGCTCCCGGCTATATCGAAACGCCGATGAACCGCGATTTCTTCCAATCACCAGCCGGTCAGGCCCTGGTCAAATCGGTGCCGGCCCGGCGGCTCGGCCAGGTCGAGGATTTGGATGGCGCGTTGTTGCTTTTGGCTTCCGACGCCTCGACGTTCATGACCGGGACCGTCGTCACCGTCGATGGCGGGTTTGTCATTCGTTGAACGGCGGCGGCGCTGATCAGCGACCGGAATACATCTTAGCCAAGCCGCTGAACTGTCCAATTAACCGGGACCAGCTCAGACACAGGGCGCGACATGCAGGTAAACTGGCCCGAACGACGTTTCATAGGGAGATGACCCATGGTGGCCACCGCACCGCGTATTAAGACCACTGTCGTCGGCAGCTATCCAGTGCCGGATTGGTTGGTCGCGGCGCCGAACGACCAGGCATTGACCGATGCGACCCGCGTCGTGCTGCACACCCAGGAGCAGGCCGGTATCGATTTGGTCTGCGATGGTGAGCTCTATCGCTTTGATGTGAACCATCCCGCGACCAACGGGATGATCGAGTATTTTGTCAGGCCGATGTCGGGCGTACGCACCGCAATCGACTTCGAGGAACTGGTGGCTTACCGCAACCAGACAGGTATGGGCTTTCGGCTACAGCCCCCTGGGGTGATCGATGGGCCGATCGGCCATGGCGCCCTGGATTTGTCCGGCGCGTGCCGCCGTGCCGCCGGCCTTGCGTCCATGCCGCTCAAGTTCACCCTGACCGGTCCGCATATGTTGGCCAAGACCCTGGTCGACAAACACTACGGCAAGGTAGAGGACGTGGCGTTGGCGATCGCCGACGTTCTGGCTGAGCAGGTTCGTCACATCGACGCACCGGTCATACAGCTTGATGAGGCCAATCTGCCGGGCAACCCAGCGGAATGGGAATGGGCGTCAGAGGCGATCAATCGGGTGCTTGACGAGGTCAAAGGTACGGCGGCGGTGCATCTCTGCTTTGGCAACTATGGCGGACAGAGCATCCAATCCGGCAATTGGAGCCGGTTGATGGATTATCTGAACAGCCTGCATGTCGATCACATCGTCATGGAATGCCGCAATCGACCGTCGGAGGAGCTGGCGGTGTTTCGCGACCTGCGCCCGGAAATAGGCATGGGACTGGGCGTTATCGACGTTAAGGCGACGGAGATCGAGAGCGCCGATGAGATCGCCCGGCAACTGGAACGCGCGGCGACGGTACTGGGCGAGGGTCGGGTCCATTACATCCACCCGGATTGTGGCTTTTGGATGCTGAAACGCCCGATCGCCGATGGCAAGATCCGGGCCTTGGTGGCCGGGCGCGATCTTTATGAAGGTCGGCAGGCAGAGGCATCGCGCGTGGCGTGATTGCGCCGCGCCGGGATTGCCCGGCAAGGCTCGGATAGAGCCGGCGGCGGCAATCCTGTTCAATCCTCGTCAACATTCCTTGGTTGATGAGGAGCCCGTCATGACCCGCTTGAAATTTCTGCCAATCGCGACCGCGACCGTCCGCGCCTACCAGTCCGGCGGCCTCGACCCCAATGGCCACCCGGCGGAGCGGCATATCTCCGATGGCGATGGCACGCCTTGCCGGCATTGTCTTGCCGATGTGGCGGCGGGAGAGCCGTTTCTGATCCTGGCGCACCGGCCGTTCCCGGCGCCGCAGCCCTATGCTGAACAGGGGCCGATCTTTCTGCACGCCGAGCCTTGTCAGACCTATTCCAAACCCGGCGAGATGCCGGCGATGCTGCTGCAATCCAAGACCATGATCATTCGCGGTTATGGCGATGATGACCGGATCAAATACGGCACCGGACAGGTGGTGGCGACAACGCTGCTCACCGAGAAGGCCGAGGAACTGCTGGCCCGCGATGATGTCGCCTATCTGCATGTCCGCTCGGCGCGCAACAACTGCTTTCAGTGCCGCATCGAACGCGGCTGACCGGGTGCCTTGGCGTCGTCGCGGCGGCGATGGCAACCTACGGGGGTGTTTATCGCCATCGGTCTTGGGTTCGGCCCCTGGCGGCGTTGAACCCGTCGCCTATCCGAAATGCTTGAGTAACCAGTCGGCGGTCTCGCGCGGCTTTTCCTCGATCACGTAGTGGCCGGCGTCGATCGGCCCGCCCTGGATCTCGGCGCCGGCATAGTTGCGCCAGACCGCCAGCACGTCGCCATAGACCTTGCCGGTGTGACTATCCTGGCCCCAGATCGCCAATAGCGGGCATTTTATCCGGTTGTCGGTCTCGAAATCCGCCGTATCGAGTTTTAGATCGGAGGTGGCGCAGGCCCGGTAATCTTCGCAGGAGCCGCGAATGGTTTTCCAATTGAAACAGCGCACATATTCGGCGAAGGCTTCCGGTGCGAAGGGGGTCAGGCCTTTGCCCGGCTTGGAGATCTTTTTCTCCATGTAATAGTCCGCCGGAACCCCGGCCATCATCCGCTCGGGCATATCGTAAGGCTGGATCATGAACACCCAATGCCAGGAGGTCTTGGCCCAACTGGGCGATGCGGTGGTCCAGATATGATGGCTCGGCAGGATATCGATGACCGCCGCCTTGAGGATTTTGTCCGGGTGATCCAGCGCCATCCGATGGGTGGTGCGGGCGCCGCGATCATGGCCGGCGACGTAGAATTGCTGATGACCAAGGTCGGCCATCACGTCGACCAGATCCTGGGCCATGGCGCGGAACGAGTAGTTGATGCTTTCCGGCCCGCCATCCTCCGGCCCGACCGAATCGCCATAGCCCCGCAGGTCGACGCAATACAGATGAAACTTGTCCTGCAGCAGCGGCGCCATCTTGTGCCAGGACACATGGGTCAGCGGGTTACCGTGGATCAACAGCAAGGGCGGGCCGTCGCCACCATGCTCCAGATGGATCTTCGCCGAGCCGAAGCCACGGTCCGGGGTGGTGATATCAAGGGTCTCGAATCCCTGGAACATGGGATGTCCTCCGAAGATTGATGGCATGGGTGGTGCGGCGGTCGTGGAAGCTTGTCAGGCTATGCCATATTGCGCCATCACCGTCGCGGCGCGCCGGCTTGCCAGATCCGGGTCCTGCAGCAGGCCGGCTTTGTCGGCGAGCCGGAAAAGCTCGGCCAGATGCACCGCCGAGCGGGCGCTTTGCTGGCCGCCGATCATCGTGAAATGGTCCTGGTGACGGTTCAGATAGGCCATGAACACCACGCCGGTCTTATAGAACCGCGTCGGCGCTTTGAAGATATGGCGGGACAACGGCACGGTCGGGGCGAGGATCTGGTGATAGGCGGCCATGTCCTGGCGGGCCATCGCGGCCAGCGCGGCGCTGGCGGCGGGTGCGATCGCATCGAAAATGCCGAGCAGGGCGTCGGAATAGCCTTCCTCGTCACCGGCGATCAGGTCCGGGTAATTGAAATCGTCGCCGGAATACATCCGCACGCCCTTGGCCAGCCGCCGGCGCATGGCGATCTCCTTGGCGTCATCCAATAGCGAGACCTTGATACCGTCTACCTTGCTGGCGTTGCGGGCGATGATGTCGACGGCGACATCCATTGCCGCCGTGTGATCCTGACAGCCCCAGTAGCCGGCCAATGCCGGGTCGAACATCTCGCCGAGCCAGTGGATGATCACCGGCTCTTTGACCTGGCGCAGCAGGCGGTCATAGACCCGTGCATAGTCCTCGGGACCCGATGCGCAAGCCGCCAGCGCCCGACTGGCCATCAGGATGATCCGCCCGCCGGCGCCCTCGATCATCTCGAACTGTTCCTCATAGGCGCGGATCACGTCATCAACGCTGAGCGAGGGGTCGACGGCGAGGTGATCGGTGCCGGCGCCACAAGCGACCAGCGCCTCGCCGTCATGATGGCGCGCCGCCTCGACCGAGCGGCGGATTAATTCCTGCGCCGTTGGCCACCCCAGACCCATGCCGCGCTGGGCGGTGTCCATCGCCTCAGCGACGCCCAAGCCAAGATCCCAAAGATGTCGTCGATAGGCGATTGTCGCATCCCAATCGACTGACTCATCCAGCCAGGGATCGCAATCGGCGCGCGGATCGGCGACCACATGGGCCGCCGCATAGGCGACCCGGGGCAACGCGCCCTCGGCCTTATAGGCGAAGCGGGTCGGCGGGCCGGGTGTATAGCGCTCGGTGCCGCCATCGCTTGTCGGCAAGGTCAGAGTGGTCATGGCGGGTCTCCTTCAAAGCGTCAGGTCGTCCAGGTCGATCCAACGCCGTTCGGCCCAACTCTTCAGGCCCGCTTCGGCGAGCTGCACCCCCTTGGCGCCTTCCAACAGCGTGTTGGTCCAGGGGCCATCTTCGGCGATGTGGCGGATGAAGGCCTCCCATTGTTCCTTGAAACCGTTGTCGTAGACCTGCGGGTCCGGCATTTCCTGCCAATGCTCGTTGAACCGCATGGTTTGCGGCACATCGGGGTTCCAAACCGGCCTTGGGGTGTTCATCCGCGACTGGGTCCAGCATTTGTGCAGGCCGCAAACCGCCGAACCGTGGGTGCCGTCGACATGGAAGGTGACCAGATCGTCACGCTTGACCCGGGTGCACCATGAGGAATTCATCTGGGCGACGATGCCGCCTTCCAGCATGAAGGTGGCGTAGGCCGCGTCATCGGCGTCGGCGGCGTATTCATCGCCGTTCTCGTCCCAGCGCTTGGGGTGATGGATCGCCCCGAGGCAGGAAACCGATTGCACCGGCGCGATGGTGTTGTCGAACACATAGCGCCAATGGGCCAGCATATCGAGAATGATGCCGCCGCTTTCGGACTTCTTGTAATTCCAGCTCGGCCGTTGAGCCTCCTGGAACTCGCCATCGAACACCCAATAGCCGAACTCGCCCCGCACGGAGTGGATACGCCCGAAAAACCCAGACTCGCGCAGCAGCTTTATTTTCCGCAGTCCGGGCAAAAAGATCTTGTCCTGAACCACCCCGTGCTTAACCCCGGCCGCCTCGGCGGCGCGGGCGGCCGCAAGCGCGTCTTTCAGGGTCTCGGCGGCCGGTTTTTCGACATAGACATGCTTGCCGGCGGCGACCGCCTGTTTGATCAACCCGGCGCGAAGCCCGGTCGAGGCGGCATCGAAAAACACCGTGTCATCCGGGTTGGCGAGCGCCGCGTCGAGATCCGTGGTCCAGCGGGCGACGCCATGGGCTTTCGCCAAGGCTTCGACTTTCGCCCGGTTTCGACCGACCAGGATCGGGTCCGGCATGACCCGGTCGCCATTGCCCAAGGGCACCCCTCCCTCGGCCTGAATCGCCAAGATTGAGCGTACCAGATGCTGGTTGGTGCCCATGCGCCCGGTGACGCCGTTCATGATGATGCCGAGGCGAATTTCCGCCATGTTTTGCTCCGCCGATTGTCTGTTCGTGTGGAAACGCCAACGGTTAAGTTAGCATGCCGTTGGCGTCATTTGCAGGTCAGGCCGGCAGGCATCGACAAGGCGATGAACGCTTAGGCCGGGGGCGCAGCGGCCTCGGCAGCTTCGGCGGCGTCGGTGCGGCGCTTGCGAAAGATCAGGAACAGGTTGCGGGTATAAATGAAGATGCCGGTCCCCTGGCCCAGCATGATAACCGGGTCCTTCCGCATCACCGCATAACAGAACAGCATCAGGCCGCCAGCCAGGCTCAGGTACCAGAAGGCCAGCGGGATCACGCTCTCGCGCTTTTTCTCGCTGACCACCCATTGAACAAGAAATCGGGCGCTGAACATCGCCTGGGCGACCAAGCCGACGATCAGCAGAATCGCTTCACCGGTATCGATGCCGTCCGGGAAAAACCAATTCATCACCCCGTCGATAACAGACTCCATCAACGCTGTTCCTTGCTATCGAGCTTGCCGGGAGATCGCCGGATCAACCACATCACGCCCAAAAGGTCGGGGATGCCGACCAGGAGGCGATCCAAAGTGGCGTATTTCGACCGTCCGTGCGTGCGGTGACGGTGGTTTACCGGAACCACCTGGATGGCGCAATTCTCCCGCTTGGCCAGGGCCGGCAAATAGCGGTGCATGTGGTCGAAATAGGGAAACCGCAGAAACAGATCACGGGCATAGAGCTTGAGCGAGCACCCGGTATCCGGATTGTCGTCATGCAAGGCGGCACGGCGAATGGCGTTGGCGATCCGCGAGGCGCGGCGCTTGGCCCAGCTGTCGCGCCGGGTGACCCGATGCCCGGTCACCATCAACCAGCCCGCGCTGGCGTGGGCCTGATAGGTCTTGAGCAGCTTTGGGATATCCGCCGGGTCGTTCTGACCATCGCCGTCCAGGGTCGCCACCAAGGCGCCGCGGGCCGCCAGAACGCCGGTGCGCAAACCAGCGCTTTGGCCGGAGCGTTTGTCGTGACTGATCACCCGCAGCCGTGGTTGCGACTGTTTCAGCTCCAGCAGGGCCTCGACGGTGCCATCGGTGCTGCCGTCATCGACGTAGACGATCTCGAATTCGCAAACCCCGTCGAGGGCGCTGGTGATCTCGTTGACCAAGGGGCGAATATTGTCCTGCTCGTTCAGAACCGGGACCACGACCGAGAGCAGCGGCGTCGGTTCGCCGCCGGTCTTCGCCTCGCCACCGGTCTTCGCCTCGCCACCGGTTTTCGCCTCGGTCGAATTTGGAGTCTCGGCCACGTGCATATTCCCGGAATTTCGCTATCGAGAGGGCTTCTTGGCCCCCTGACACCTTCTTAACGCCCAGACTCCGACGGATTCAACAAACTTGTCGTTCGCGGGTCGAGATAGTGGCGTTTTAGGAGGATCGCGGTACAGATCCCAAGATAGAGGCCGCCCACCACATCGCTTGGGTAATGGGCCTGCAACATCACCCGGCTGAGCGCGACCAGCGCCGCGATGGTCAGATACAACGCGGCGGGGCGCGGATAGACCAGATACAGCGCGAAACAGATCGATACGACGGTCTGAGTATGGCCGGACGGGAAGGAATTTTGCGCAATGTCGAAATTTAGCGGCGAAAACCCATAAAGATCATCGGCGAAAAAATAACGAGGGCGATAGCGCCCGATCAGCACTTTTAGAACATGGTGGATCGCGCCGGAGACCAGACAGGAAAGGATCACGAACCAGCAGTTCCAGGCGTGCAGCAACATTCGCTGGCGGGTTTGCGCCGATACAGTCCGCCGAGCAATCACCACACTGACGACAACCGCGACCAGCAAGGCGATCAACCATCCGGTCGCGTCGCCAACCTCGGTTACGACTTCGAAGAAGCGGCGATATTTCTCGTCCAGGCTGGCGGCCCAAAGCACCGCCGCTCGGTCGACGTAAAGACCAAGGACGATACAGGTGATCGCGGTCAGGCCAAGCAACCAGCCAAGCGGCAGACGCCACAGATCTCCCCGCACCGCTTGCCAGAAACCGGTCAAGGTCTGGACGATAAGGGCGACAACCCGGTTCACGGTTGGTCTTTCCGGCTGATAATGTCGATGATCACTGGGCGGCCGGTGGAGTAGTTCAGCCCGGAAATCGTTTCATGCACGGTGGTGGCGACCCCAAGCTTGGCGGTCTCGGCGCGGAATTCCTCCTGATGGCGTCTGGCGACAGCGGCGATCGCGGCGGGGCGCTCGGCCAAGTCCCTGGCCGCCGTTTGCGGTGAGGTCAGGTTGGTTTGCGTTCCCGCCAGGAAAACCAGGCTCGGTTCATGAAAGCCGACGGCGAGCAGGTCGCGGCGGCCTTCCTGGCCCAGACGGTCAACCGCTGCGGTTATCCTCGGTGAGACGAAGACGCGGGTCAGGGCCGGTGCGGTGAGATGGGCCAACGCCGGCAGGAACAGCGCCGCGCCGAGGATGCAACACATGGCGGCGGCTCTTGGCCGGCGGCGCAGCATCATGGCGCTCGCCAATATCGCGGTGAGGGCGGCCATGGGGGCGGCGAGAAAGGCTTGCGGCGCCAGACGCAGGGCCTGAAACACTTGACCGGCGAGGCGCTCGACGGTGGAAAGGTTGTTCATCCAACCTTCGATGGCCTCGACCGGCTCAACGGCGATGACCGGCAAGGCCGCCGCGCCGCCGGCAATCGCCAGACCGGCGAGCAACCAGAGCACTGAAAAGACGCCGGTGCCCCTTGGTAGCGACGCCGGCTTGCGCAGCACCGGCGCGTTGGCCGTGGCAAAACGGCTGACCCAAGCCGCCGCCAGGATCGCCAGGGCCGGGTACAGCGGCAACACATAATGCGGCAGCTTGGTCGGCACCAGTTCGAAAAGAATCCAAGCGGGAACCAGCCAGGCGAGCAGGAAGCGCACCGCCGGTTCTGTTCGGGTGCGCCAAGCGCCGGCCAAGGCCGGCCAGACCAATAACGATCCGGGCCAGAAGGTCAGCATGATCAGCAACAGATAGTATCCCGGCCATGCGCCGTGCGATTCCATTGCCCCAAACAGCTTTGGCAGTAAGTCGCCGCCCACCGAACTTTGCAGGAAAGCGCCGCCGGATCGCAGCTGAACCGCGACGATCCAGGGCATGACGATAATCAAGGCCAACGGCAACCCGATCAGCGGCCGGAGATGCATCAGCCATCCGGCCCGGCGATCGGCGATCACCAAACTAAGCGCGGTAAGGCCGGCGATCAGCGGCGGAACCGGGCCTTTGATCAGCAGGCCGAACCCAATGCCGAGCCAGAAAACCAGCCAGGTCCGGGGGCCGGCGGCGCCGCAATAGGCCCGCGCCAGCCCATATTGCGCCGCCAACACCGTCGCCAGCATCAAGGCGTCGGTTTTCGCCATATGGGCTTCGGCGGTCAGCAGGAAGCTAGAGGCCAGCAACGCCGCCGCCAACAGTGCCGCCGCTTCGGTTAGAAAAAGCAGCGCCAGCGCATGGGTCAACAATACCGCGACGATCGCTGCGATCACTGAAGGGACGCGGTAGGCCCAAATCGCGCTCGGATCGTCCGGCGATAAAATTTGCGCCGACGCCGCTTGCAACCAATACGCGCCGACGGGCTTTTTGTAGCGGGGAGTTTCCTGAAACCGGATGTCGACATAGTCGCCGGTCTCGACCATCTGCTTCGACGCCTGGGCGAAGCGAGCTTCATCGCGGTCCAGCGGCGGGATCACCGACAGCCCCGGCAGATAGAGCGTCAGGCAAAGCAAGATCAGCAGGGCGGCGTGTCGAAGATGCACGGTAGAGCTGCCGCTGTTGGAGCCAGTGCGGTTTAGGCCATTGCCGCCGCGTTCTGTCAATCCGACTGTAACGCTTTCAGCCGCTGTTCCAGAATCGGTTTGGCCGGGGCGTCCGCGCCCATGCGTTCCAGCAGGCGGCTCCAGAGATCTCGCGCTGTTGCGGTATCGCCCTCGTTGGCGGCGATCATGCCGCCATAGAACATGGCTTCGGCCAGCGACGGCTCAAGGTTCAGAACCCGGCGGATCACCGTTTTAAAAGCATCCGGCATCTCGGTTTCCGGTGTGCCCTGGGGAAACAATACGCGGGCGTAGGCCATCTGCACATCGACCCGCTTCGGCGCCTGTTCGGCGGCGCGGGCATAGGCATTGAGCGCGTCCTGTGGTCGTTCCAAGACCCCGTAGGATCTGCCCAGCCGCATCCAGCCTTCGACATCCCCGGGCGATTTTTCAAGCCGCGCGGCAAGGCCTTTGACCATGTTTTGGATCATCGCCTGTCGATCGGCTGTCGACATGGTTTGGGCGGCGGCCATTTGCTCGCTGGTTGGACCCCGGGGCGCGCCGCCGCTCGCGGTTCCCGCTTTCGGGGCCGCCGGGGCGGCTTTTGCCGTCGATGTCGGTAGGCCGGTGGAGGCCGGGCGTTTGGCCCGTTCGGCCAGCCGCAGGGCCTCGACATCGATGCCGGATTGACGGGTCGTATTGTCGATATGTTGTTTCAGCATACCGGCCCAGCCGGCATCGGGCGGCGTATCGGCCTCCAGAGAGATCCAATGTTGCAGGGCGGCTTTGAAGTCCTCGCGCTGAGAGGCGGCCAGTCCAACGTAAAACCGGGCGCGCGGCTCCGCAGCCCGGCTATTCAGGGCCTGTTGGAACGCCGCCAGGGCGTCAGGGGTGACCGATCCGCCGGCGGCCATGGTAAGGGCCTCGCCATAGGCGGCCAGGGTGCGCGGATCGCCCTGGGATAGCGAGACGGCCTGGCGCAATGCTTCTGCCGCTTTAGCATAATCCTGCGACACCAGATGGGACCGGCCCAGCAAGACCCAACCCTCTAGATCCCGAGGATTGTCCTTAAGGCGTTGCTCCAAACGGGCGACCATCTCGCCCATGCCTTCGTGCGGGGCGTCCGAGGCCGCCGCGTCGGCTTGTCCGCCGGTTTGCGCTTGCATTTGGGTCTGCACTTGAGCCTGCACTTGCGATTGGGCTTTGGCGCGGGCCTGTTGCGCCTGCAGTCGCTCGGCGGCGCGGTCGGCGTAAGGGCGGTTCGGCAGGTCCGGTCGACCCAGACTGACATAGGCGGCCAGCGCACCGGCCGGGACGAAAAACACCAGCAGGACCACGGCCAACATCCGCTGTGATCTAACGGCCGGGTCGTTTTCCGTCGATGGCGTATCCGCCTCGGCTCTGGCCTCGCTATCGGCGGCCAGCATGCGTCGTTGGATTTCAATTCGCGCCGCCGTCAGCTCATCGTCGCCGATCCGGCCCTGCCCATGATCACGCTCAAGTTCGTCGAGCTGGTCGCGATAGACCCGAAGCCCGTAGCCGCCGCGTCCAGCGGTTGGTCCGGCGCCATTGATGATCGGCCAGACCAGGGCGAGGACAACCCCGAAGGTGAGGATGCCGGCGATAAGCCAGAAAATCATTTAGTCGGCTCCCGGTCCTGGTCCATCAGTTGCGCCATCCTGGCCGCTTCGGCGGCGTCCAGAGGATCAGGCCGAACGATCTTCCGGCGCCGGGCCAGAAACATAATCGCGGCGAGAAACCCGAGGACCATTAGCACGCCCGGGCCATACCACAGCGCATAGGTGGTCGGTTTAACCGGGGGTTCCAGCAAGACGTAATCGCCGTATCGGGCGACCAGGAAATCGAGGATCTGGATATCGCTGTTGCCGGCGACCAACCGTTCGCGAACGATCACCCGCAGGTCCTTGGCCAGCGACGCGTTGCTGCTGTCGATCGATTGGTTTTGGCAGACCAGACAACGGATGTTCTTGCTCAGCGCCCGGGCCCGCGCTTCCAAGACCGGGTCGGTCAGAACCTCGTTGGGCTCCACGGCGATACTGGGCGTCGACGGCACGAACGCCGCCAGTATGAGAACCGTAAGAGCCAGGAGCAGGGGCAACGCCGCCTTGGCCCGCCTCATTTGTTCTGTTCCCGCAACTGGGTGACCAAAGGCATGATCGTCTCTTCAAAAGTCTGGCGCGAGAGCGGGCCGACATGGCGGTATTGGATGCGCCCGGCCCGGTCGACCACATAGGTTTCCGGTACGCCGTAAACGCCCCATTCGATCCCGGTACGCCCGTCGCCGTCACGACCGATCCGCTCAAACGGATCGCCGAGGTCGGCCAGCCATTTTACCGCTGCTTCCGGGGCGTCCTTGTAGTTCACCCCATAGAGCGGGACAGCCTTGGCGGCGGCGATCTGCATGAGCAGGGGGTGCTCGACCCGGCAAGGGCCGCACCAGGAGGCGAAGAAATTCACCAGTTGCACCTCGCCGGTCAGGCTGGCGGGATCGATGCCCGGCTTCGAGGATAAGAGCGGTTCCAGGGTCCGCGGCGGGGCCGGCTTGTCGATCATCGCCGAGGGGAGCGTGTGGGGGTTCTTGCCCTGCAGAATCGGCGTGGCGAAATACGCCGCCAGGCCGGCAAACAGCAAGAGCGGCAGGATGTAGATCAACCGGTTCATCGCTTTAATCCGCGCCCGCCGGCTGCGCCGCCGGTTCGGACCCGCTCGCCTTCGATGACCCTGGGCTTTGCCCGCGTTTCGGCGCACCGATCCTCAACCGCCGGTCGGATAGCGAGACCAAGCCGCCAATCGCCATGATCATGCATCCAGCCCAAATCCAGGGAACCAGCGGATTGTGCCATACCCGCACGGTCCAGCCGGCTTTGGCGCCGCCATCACCGATCGCGGCATAAAGATCGGCCAGAAAGGTGCTGTGGATCGCCGCCTCGGTGGTCGGCATTTGCTGTACCGGATAGAAACGGCGTTCCGGTGACAGGATGGTCACCTCGGCGCCATCGCGCATGACCCGCAAGCGAGCGGTCTCCGTCTGATAGTTCGGACCCTGGGTGTGCTTAATGCTCTCCAGCGTGAGGTCATAGCCGGCGATCGAGACGGTTTCTCCCGGCTTGGCGTTGACCACGACTTCTTCGCGCCAGTAACTGTCGGCGACGGCGCCGCAGATGAAAATCGCCAGGCCGAGATGCGCCAAGGTCATGCCATGGGCTGATCGCGGCAGACCCGCCGCCCGAGAAAGCGAAACGCCGAGGGGTTGGCGGAACAACGCTATCCGCGCCGCCCATTCGGTGATCGCGCCGCCGGCCAACCAGCCGGCGAAGGCGAACCCGATGATCGGCCCAAAGGCGGCGCCGGTATGCTGGGTCCAAACAAAGGCGGCGACCGCGGCGGAAAACAGCGCCGCCGTCCAAAGCCGGGCCATGGCGCCGGGAAGATCTCCGCGTTTCCAGGCCAAGAACGGTCCGACCGCCATCAACAGGACCACCGGCATCATCACCGGCACGAAGGTGGCGTTGAAGAAGGGCGGCCCAACCGAAACCTTCTGGCCGGTCGTCGCATCCAGGAACAACGGATAGAGCGTGCCGATGAACACCGTCGCGGTGGCGACCGAAAGCAGCAGATTGTTCATCACCAGCCCGCCCTCGCGGCTAACCGGTTGGAACATTCCGCCCAATTTCATCGATGGCGCCCGTATCGCATAAAGGATCAGGGCGCCGCCGATGGCGACACTCATCAATCCTAAAATGTACAGCCCGCGTTCGGGATCAACAGCGAAGGCATGCACCGAGGTAAGCACCCCGGAGCGAACCAGGAAGGTGCCCATCAGGCTGAGGCCGAATGTGATGATCGCCAGCAGGATGGTCCAGCTTTTCAGGGCGTCGCGCTTTTCGACCACGATGGCGGAATGCAACAGCGCGGTACCGGCGAGCCAGGGCATGAAGCTGGCGTTCTCCACCGGGTCCCAATACCACCAGCCGCCCCAGCCAAGCTCATAATAGGCCCACCAACTGCCCAAGGTGATGCCGCCGGTCAGCGCGGTCCACGCGGCGAGCGTCCAGGGCCTTACCCAGCGGGCCCAGGCAGGGTCGACCCGACCCTCGATCAACGCCGCCACGGCGAAGGAGAACGCCATCGAGAAGCCGACATAGCCGAGATAGAGCATCGGCGGGTGGAAGGCCAAACCCGGATCCTGCAACAGCGGGTTCAGATCGTTGCCATCCAGCGGCGCCGGGTCCAAACGCTCGAACGGGTTCGAGGTCAATAGAATGAAGCCGAGAAATCCAACGCCGATCAACCCCTGCACCGACAATACCCGCGCCCGAAGCGAGGGCGGCAGGTTGTTGCCGAAGGCGGCGACCGCGAAACCGAAAAGCGAAAGAATCAGCACCCAGAGGATCATCGACCCTTCATGATTGCCCCAAACACCGCTTACTTTGTAGAGCATCGGTTTCAGGGAATGTGAATTCTGGGCGACGTTGATGATGGAGAAATCCGAGGTGACATAGCCATAGGTCAAGGCGCCGAAAGCCACCACGATCGCCAGAAATTGCGCCGTGGCCGCCGGCGGCGCCAGGCCCATCAAGACACTGTCGTTGCGGGCGGCGCCAATCATTGGAAGCGTGCTCTGCACCACCGCGACGCACAGGGCCAGAGCCAGTGCGTAATGGCCAAGTTCGGCGATCATGGTTGCGCCGCTCCCTTCCATTTTCCGGATTTTTTCAAAGCGTCGGCGACTTCCTTCGGCATGTAGTTCTCGTCATGCTTGGCCAGCACTTCGCTGGCGATGAAGCTGCCCTTGACCAACCGGCCCTCGGCGACAATACCCTGACCTTCGCGGAAAAGATCCGGCAGAATGCCCCTGAATGTAACTGGAATCACGTTCTGCAAATCAGTGACCCGAAAATTCGCCACCAGACCATCCGTAGATCTTTCCAAGCTGCCCTCCTCGACAAGCCCGCCGATACGGATCCGCTGCTCCGGCGTGACTGTTTTGGCCTGCAGGTCGGTGGGGCTGAAAAAGAACACCAAGTTGTCTTCGAATGCGGTCAGCACAAGCGCCGCTGCCGTGCCCAACATGACCAGCCCAATCACGACGATGCTCAGTCTACGACGTTTTGGCGTCATCACCGGTCTCCATTTGGCGGCGTCGGGTTCGCCCGGTCGCTTCCAAGGCCGCCAATTCGTCACGCTGCTCGCGCCCGGCGCGTAGAGAGAGCGCCAGCAGGCCGAGCATCAACGCCGCCGCGATCCCGTAGGCCGGCCAGATATAAGCACCGTACCCGCCCATGTTAAGGTAGTCGATTATGACGAAATGCTCCGTTGACGCCGATGGTGGTCACAAACGCTTAAGTTACGGCAAAAACCTGAGAGTTTAAAACCGCGTGCGTGGTCTGGTGTTGGGGTGCGGCGATCAGTCACTCTGTTCCACCATGTGCAACGCGCGAATGCGCCGGGCGGTTAGCAACGTGCGCATCCGGATGACCAGGACCGCCAGAAAATACAGCTTGAACCCGGCGGCCATCAGCAACAGCGGCACAAGCATCGCCGGGTCGATCGCCGGGGCGTCGAGGCGGGTCAGACTGGCTGGCTGGTGCAGGGTATTCCACCAATCGACGGAAAACTTAATGATTGGCACATTGATCACGCCGACCAGCGCCAGGATGGCGCCGGCCCGAGCGCCGCGTTCCGGCTCGTCAAACGCATTCACCAGCGCCATGTAACCGAGATAGAGAAAGAACAGGATCAGCACCGAGGTCAGGCGCGCGTCCCAGACCCACCAGGTGCCCCACATCGGCCGGCCCCACAGCGAGCCGGTGACGAGAGCCAGAAACGTAAAGCAGGCTCCGA
>JAQBUJ010000634.1 GCA_027623845.1 Pseudomonadota bacterium | reverse complement strand
ATTGTAGACCCGCTCCTCGCCGGGCCGGAACGAAAACAAGCCATCCAGGTCGGCGTACCAGGCGCCACACATCAATTCGTACTGATGCGAGAGAACACAGCCCTTGGGCCGACCGGTGGTCCCGGAGGTGTAGAGCAAATGCCCTTCGCTAGCCGGGCCGGGGACCCCTCCGGACGCCGGGCCGATCGCCAGCGGAAAAGCGTCTTCATCTGCCTCGAAACACCAACTACGCACGGGTCTGGCGATCCCGGCACTGGCGGCGGCGATGGTTTCGCCATGCCGAGCCAGGTGCACAACCAATGCCGCGTCGGAATGCTCCAGGAGATAGGCGATTTCGGCGCTGCGATAATCCGGGTTGATCGGCACGCAGGAGATACCAAGGCTGTTCAACGCCAATCGATGCAACACATGCTCCGGGCGATTATCGAGAGCCACGGCGACCCGGTGACCATGGCCATAGCCAGCCTCGCGATACCGTGCCGCCAGCGCATCGACGGCAATCGCCGCCTCGCCATAGGTGAACTCAACGCCGGCCTCGTGATACCCCCTGCCGGCCGCGGACGGGACCGCAATGAAGCCCCGGTCGGGGTATCGATCCACGGTGGTCCGAAAGGCATCGCCGATTGTGGTGTCCGTCACCCGATCGAGCACCCGGTCGTGCGCACGGCCACTGGACGCCATTGTCAGGCCGTTCCCATGGTCTCGACGAAACGGACCGGTCGGCCGCCCGGGACGCCGAGCACCTCGTCATCGCGCATCACAATGGCGCCGCGCAGCACCGTGGCGATCGGCCACCCCGTGACATTCACCCCGTCGAATGGGGTCCAGCCGCATTTGCTGGCGATCCAGTCGTCGGTGATTTCCCGCTTCGCAGCGAGGTCAACGAGCACGAAATCAGCGTCATAGCCAACCGCGATCCGTCCCTTGCCGGCAATGCCGAAAATTCGCTGCGGTCCTGCCGAGGTTAGCTCGACCACCCGCTGCAGCGACAAACGCCCGGCATTCATATGGTCAAGCAGCAGCGGCAGGGAGGTTTGCACCCCTGGCATGCCGCTGGGGCTGGAGGGATAAGGCCGTTCCTTCTCCTCGATCGTGTGCGGCGCATGATCGGAACCGAAGACATCGACAATGCCGTTACGCACCGCTGCCCAGAGGCCGTCGCGATGCTGGGCGTCGCGTACCGGCGGGTTCATCTGGGCGAAGGCGCCCAGTCGCTCATAGCATTCCGGCGCCGCCATGGTCAGGTGGTTCAGGGTTACCTCGACGGTTACCAGGTCTTTGGCTTTCGCCAGAATCTCCATCTCGTCGGCGGACGAGATATGCAGCACATGCACCCGCCGGCCGGCCTCGCGCGCCAGCTTGACGATCCGGTTCGTCGCCCGCACCGCTGATTCAACGTCGCGCCAATCCGGATGCGCCTCGACGCTCTCCGCCTCGGTCGCGATGCTCTGGCGTGAGATCAACCGGTCCTCGTCCTCGGCATGGACCGAGACCCGCCTTGTGCCGTTGGCAAGCACGGCGGCGATCACATCGTCATCCTTGGCCAACAAAGTCCCGGTGGAACTGCCCATGAAAATCTTCACCCCGGCGCAACCCGGAAGCATTTCCAACTCCGCCAATCGGTGGGCGTTTTCATGATTGCCGCCCATGAAAAAGGCGTGGTCGCACCAGGCGGTCGCGGCGGCCCGGTCAAGCTTGTCCTTGAGCGTCGCCTCGTCCAGGGTCAACGGGCTGGTATTGGGCATCTCAAAGATGGCCGTCACCCCGCCCTTGATCGCCGCCTTGGTGCCGTGGGCGATGTCTTCCTTGTGTTCCAGGCCGGGTTCGCGGAAATGCACTTGGCTGTCGATCACACCCGGCAGCACATGCAGCCCGGCGGCATCCAGGCGCTCGGCGCTCGGCGCATCGGCCAACGCGCCAATCGCCGCTATCTTGCCCCCGGCAATACCGATATCGGCCTCGACCAGGCCGCCGGGGGTCATCACCTGACCATTTCGTATGACGAGATCAAAAGCTTCGGACATGACGGTCGGTGCTCCGGCGAAACAAGGGGAACGATGGGTCCCCAAGAGAATACCACTGGCCGAAAAACGCAAGAGGTTGTGAGGCGTAGCCCGATCGCATAGCCTCGGAAAACATATCTGAGCCGGAGGATCGAACTTTGTCGGACGACGACCTCACTCCCCGGTTTCCATCGCCGCCCAGGGTTCCGGTGAGGCCTTGGGGGCAACCGGAGCGCCCCATAGGGCCCGATCTCCCGATACAACTGACTCACATTCCCGGTGGCTTCGGGCCGCTCTGGATCGCCTATATCACCACGGTCGTTCTCTCATTGCTGACCCTGACGGTCTATCGTTTCTGGGGGATGACGCGGATTCGCCGGCGGCTTTGGTCGCGCGTCGTGCTTCTGGATGATCCGTTCGAATACACCGGCAGTGGGTGGGAGTTGTTCATCGGCTTTTTGAAAGTCATGTTCTATACCAGGGTCACTCCAGAACCCGAAATCCCTGGTGTGAGATGACGCGAAAATTA
>JAQBUJ010000633.1 GCA_027623845.1 Pseudomonadota bacterium | reverse complement strand
AATTCGACAAACGGGCAATCGGCATCAAGAACGTTTCGGTCAATGAGCCGCATTTCGATGGCCATTTTCCGAACCGGCCGGTGATGCCGGGCGTATTGATCATCGAAGCGATGGCGCAAACCGCCGGCGTTCTGGTGGTCGCGACCTTGGGCGAGGATGCGGAAGGCAAGTTGGTTTATTTCATGACCATCGACAGCGCCCGGTTTCGCAAGCCGGTGGTGCCGGGGGATCAGCTTGAGGTGGTCGTCGAAAAACTCCGCAACCGCGGGCCGGTCTGGAAGTTTACCGGCAAGGCCTATGTCGATGGCGGTCTGGCCGCCGAGGCGATTTTTTCCGCGATGATTGTGGACAGCTGATGTCGGGGCCGGCGAAACAGATGGAGATTCACCCGACGGCGGTGGTCGAGCCGGGCGCTCGCCTGGGCCAAGACGTGCAGATCGGCGCCTATGCGGTCATCGGCGGCGAGGTGGCGCTTGGCGACGGGGTGAAGATCCACCCGCATGTGGTGGTTGGCGGCCGGACCGAAATTGGCGCGGGAACGGAGATCTTCCCCTTTGCCTCGATCGGCTTGCAGCCCCAGGACTTGAAATATCATGGCGAGCCGTCCCGGCTGGTGATCGGCGCCCGCAATATGATCCGCGAGCACGTCACGATGAACCCCGGCACCGAGGGCGGCGGCATGGTCACCTCGGTTGGTGATGATTGTCTGTTCATGGTCGGCGCCCATGTGGCCCATGACTGCCAAGTCGCCGACAACGTTATCCTGGCCAATAATGCGACCTTGGCCGGGCATGTCACGGTTGGGGCATTCGCTATTTTGGGCGGACTTTCGGCGGTGCATCAATTCGCCCGGATTGGTGATCATGCCATCGTTGGCGGGATGACCGGGGTGGAGCATGACGTCATTCCCTATGGCTCGGTGAAGGGGGATCGGGCGCGTTTGGCCGGACTCAATGTCATCGGCATCCGGCGGCGGGGCTTCACGCGAGAGCAAATCGATGGATTGCGCCGGGCTTACAAAGCGCTGTTTGGACCGGTGGGGACCTTGCAGGAAAGACTGGATGCGGTGGCCGAGGCGGAGAGCGGCGAGGCGGCGGTGATGGAGATCGTAAACTTCATCCGCGCCGATTCCAGCCGCTCGATCTGCCAGCCCCGGGCCGATTCCGACTAGGCGATGCGGAAACTCGGCATCATCGCCGGCAGTGGCGCGCTGCCAAAACGGATTGCCGATACCTACGCCAACAGTGGCGGCGCGGTTTTCGTGATCGCCTTCGAAGGGATCACCGATCCGCAAACCACGCGGGGTCGCGATCATGCGTGGGTCAAACTCGGCCGGATCCAAGGCGCGATGGATGCGATGATCGCCGCCGAGGTCGAGGATGTGGTGATGGCCGGGCCGATCAAGCGACCAGCCCTATCCTCGCTCGATCTCGATAGCCGGGGCGCCAAATTGCTTTTTCGGGCCGGGCGCAAGGCCTTCGGTGATGACGGACTGCTCTCGACGATTGTCGCGGAGATCGAAAGCGATGGCTTTCGGGTCATCGGTATTGATCAGATTCTCGGCGGGGTGCTGGCCCCGAGCGGGCGGGTCGCCGGGCCTGAGCCGGACCCGGTTGCTATGGCGGATATTAAACGCGGGGTCGAGGTGCTGCAGAGCCTCGGGCCGGTTGATGTCGGCCAGAGCATCGCCGTTCAAGAAGGCTTGGTCCTTGCCGTCGAGGCCGTCGAGGGCACCGATGCGATGATCAGCCGGGCCGGCGGGTTAATGCGGCAAGGCCCGGCCCCGGTGCTCATCAAGATCAGCAAACCGGGTCAGGAACGCCGGGCCGACATGCCGGCGATCGGGCCTGAGACCATCCGTCACGCCGCCGCCGCCGGGTTTCGCGGCCTTGCCATGCAGGCCGGCGCCACCTTGCTGCTGGAAAGCGATGAGGTCGGCCGGCTGGCCGACGAAGCGGGCTTCTTCGTCGTCGGCGTCACTGTTTCGGACCCGGCATGAGCGCGCCCGCCGCGCCGGCTGATGGCGGCCCTTTGTTCTACATCATCGCCGGCGAGGCATCGGGTGACGTATTGGGCGCAGGGTTGATCAAGGCGTTGCGGACATTGACCGGCGGTCGGGCGCGGTTCGTCGGCATTGGCGGCGACCGCATGGCCGAAGAGGGGCTGGAGAGCCTGTTTCCGATCGCTGAGATGGCGGTGATGGGCGTGTTTGAGATTCTGCCGCATGCACCGCGTCTGCTTCGACGGGTGCGCGAAACGGTCGAGGATGTGATCGCCAGGGCGCCGGATGCGCTGATCACCATCGATTCAAAGGCGTTCACCATGCGGGTCGCGCGCCGCTTGAGAAAACGCCGGGACAAGGGCGGACCGGCGATCCCGTTGATCCACATGGTGGCGCCGACGGTCTGGGCCTGGCGGCCGGGTCGGGCCAAGGTGATTGCGCGGTTTCTTGACCATCTGCTGGTGCTGTTCCCATTCGAGCCGCCGTATTTTGAGCCGCATGGCCTGGCCACCAGTTTCATCGGCCACCCGGCGATTGATCA
>JAQBUJ010000632.1 GCA_027623845.1 Pseudomonadota bacterium | reverse complement strand
ACCGGAACATCTGAAACTGGAGACAAGCATGGCCCGCAATAAAATAGCGCTGGTTGGCGCCGGCAATATCGGTGGCACGCTCGCCCTGTTGGCGGGATTGAAGGAATTGGGCGATGTCGTGCTTTTCGACGTCGTCGATGGTTTGCCGCAAGGCAAGGCGCTGGACCTCGCCGAAGCGTCTCCGGTTGAGCGATTCGATGCGAACATCACCGGGGCCAACAATTATGCGGCGCTGGCCGGCGCCGACGTGGTGATCGTCACCGCCGGTATCGCTCGTAAGCCGGGCATGAGCCGGGATGATCTGATCGGCACCAACTTCAAGGTGATGGGCGCGGTCGGCGAGGGCATTAAAAACAATTGTCCGGACGCTTTCGTGATCTGCATCACCAACCCGCTCGACGTGATGGTCGGCGTTTTGCAAAAGGCTTGCGGCTTGCCGACGCACAAGGTGGTCGGCATGGCCGGCGTCCTGGACAGCGCGCGGTTCCGCTATTTCCTGGCTGAGGAATTCAAGGTTTCGGTCGGTGATGTCACCGCCTTCGTGCTCGGCGGGCATGGCGACACCATGGTGCCGTTGGTCCGCTACTCGGCGGTTGCCGGAATTCCGGTGCCGGATCTGATCAAGATGGGTTGGAGCACCCAGGCGAAAATCGACGAAATCGTCCAGCGAACCCGTGATGGCGGGGCGGAGATCGTCGGGCTGCTGAAGACCGGTTCGGCCTTCTATGCGCCGGCGTCCTCGGCGATCGAGATGGCTGAGGCTTATCTGCGCGACAAGAAGCGGGTGCTGCCTTGCGCCGCCTATTGTGACGGACAATACGGCCTCGACGGCGTCTATGTCGGTGTTCCGGCGGTGATCGGCGCTGGTGGCGTCGAGCGGGTGGTGGAGATCCAGATGAACGCCGAAGAGCAGGCGATGTTCGATCATTCCATCGCTGCGGTCCGGGAGTTGAACGCGGTGGCCTCGAAAATCTGAATTGGCTTGGCTGGGGTCTCGGAACCGCGATCCCAGCCGGGTTGCTCGCCTGTTGCGCGGCACCATTGCCGGGCCTAGACTACATTTGTGATGGCGCTGTTATTGAGAGGCGCTCTTTGGAAGGCAAAATGACGCGAGCGGTTCGACGCATCGCTACGGGCGATCAGCGGGTTGGTGACGCCGGCATTGTTACGTGGAAACATTTCCTTAGCGAAAACGGACCGATATGAACATTCATGAATATCAGGCCAAACAGCTCCTGGCCAAGTTCGGAGTCGCTGTTCCCAAGGGCAAAGTCGCCTATACCCCCGAGGAAGCCGTATCGGTCGCCGGGGAATTGGGCGGCCCGGTCTATGTGGTGAAATCCCAGATCCACGCCGGTGGCCGCGGGGCCGGGCGCTTCAAGGGCAATGAGGGCGGCAAGGGCGGTGTCCGGGTTGTCAAAAGCATTGATGATGTGGCGGCCAGCGCCGGCGAGATGCTGGGCCATATCCTGGTCACCAAACAGACCGGTCCTGAGGGTAAGGAGGTCAAGCGCCTCTATATCGAGGATGGCTGCGATATCGCCAGGGAGCTTTATCTCTCGTTTCTGATTGATCGGGTCACCAGCCGGATCACCGTGATCGCCTCCACCGAGGGGGGAATGGAAATCGAGGAGGTGGCCGCCGAAACACCCGAGAGAATTATCACGGTCGCTATTGACCCGGTCACCGGCCTGCAACCACACCACGCGCGCAGCATCGCTTTCGGCCTCGGCCTGGAAGGCAAGCAGGTCGGCGCGGCGGTCAAGTTTCTGCAAAGTCTGTACCGGATGGTCGTCGAATTGGACGCCTCGATGGTCGAGGTGAATCCGCTGGTGGTGACCGCCGCCGGCGAGGTGTTGGCGCTTGACGCCAAGATGAACTTCGATGACAACGCCCTGTTCCGCCACCCCGACATCGCCGAGCTTCGTGACGAAGACGAAGAAGATCCGGCGGAATTGGAGGCGGCGAAACACGAACTCAATTACGTCAAGCTGGACGGTAGCATCGGTTGCATGGTGAACGGCGCCGGGCTGGCCATGGCGACGATGGATATCATCAAGCTCTATGGGGGCGATCCGGCCAATTTCCTTGATGTCGGTGGCGGCGCCACCAAGGAGCGGGTCACGGCGGCGTTCAAGATTATTCTGTCCGATCCGAACGTCGAGGGGATTCTTGTTAATATCTTCGGCGGTATCATGCGCTGCGACGTCATCGCCGAAGGGGTGGTGGCCGCGGCCCGCGAAGTTAGCTTGCATGTGCCGCTGGTGGTGCGGCTGGAAGGAACCAACGTGGATCTCGGCAAGAAAATCATGGCCGATAGTGGTTTGCCAATCGTCTCGGCGGACAATCTTGGCGACGCCGCTGAAAAGATTGTCAAAGCCGTGCGGGAGGCCGCCTGATGGCTGTACTGGTCGGTAAGGACACCAAGGTTCTCTGCCAGGGGTTTACCGGCAGCCAGGGCACCTTCCATTCTGAGCAAGCGATCGCCTACGGCACCAGGATGGTTGGGGGCGTGACTCCGGGCAAGGGCGGGCAAAGCCATCTCGGCCTGCCG
>JAQBUJ010000631.1 GCA_027623845.1 Pseudomonadota bacterium | reverse complement strand
AAAAGGATCTCGAGGGATTCAGACTGCTCAATTCATGTCACGCGAAAATTCACCCGATTGCCCTGACCGCAGTGCCGTTTGGCATGACCCCGGCCGAGCAATATGCCTGGGTGCTTTACGGCGGTGGCCAGCAATTGTGGGACAAGCTGCATGGCGAGTTCGGCATGAAGCCGTTCATCGGCCCCTCGACCGGCACCCAGATGGGTGGTTGGCTGAATAAGAAAATCAACAAGCTGGATGACTTCAAGGGCGTGAAGTTCCGTATGCCTGGCCTTGGCGGTGAGGTTTTGCGGGCGCTTGGCGTCGCGGTGGTGAACCTGCCGGGCGGCGAGGTCTTCCCAGCGTTGCAGTCCGGGGCGATCGACGGCGCCGAGTGGGTCGGGCCATGGCATGACTTGGCCTTTGGCTTTTACAAAGTGGTTAAGAACTACCATTGGCCGGGCTTCCACGAGCCGGGCACGATGGGCAGCTACGCGATCAACCAGAAGTTCTGGGACAGCCTTGGGGCCGAGGATCAGACCATCATCGAGGCGGTGCTGCAGGCCGAGTGCTTCGTTCAAACCGCTGAATATGACGGGGCGAGCCCCGGCGCGCTGGACAAACTGATCAAGGTCCACGGCGTGGAATTGCACAAATATCCCGATGATCTGATGCTGGAGTTGGGCCGGGTATCCGGCGATGTGGTGGAACAGGTCGGCAGTACCGACGCCACCTCCAAGGCGGTCTGGGAAAGTTATCGTGACTTCCGCAAAACCGCGATCGGGTGGTCGAGGATCGGCTTGCAGGGCTTCATGAACGCCCGAAACCTGCCGTTCCAATACGGTAAGGGCTAAGGCCCGATTGGCCCATGGGAACCGCCCGCGCCGGGGTCGCTCCGGCGCGGGTGTTCCGTGTCCTGATATCATTCGACTGTTTTAGGGAGGCTTGACCATGCGCTCTCTCGCGTCGCTTGCGCGAGGCATTGACGCCATCAACGAGTGGATAGGCCGGACGGTTGCCTGGCTGGCGCTGGGGATGGTGTTGATCCAGGTGATCGTCGTGGTCATGCGCTATGTTTTTGGCCTCAGCATCCTGATGATGCAGGAGTCCATATGGTACATGCACGCCATCGTCTTCCTGACGGCGGCGGGCTACACCCTGCTGCATAACGGCCATGTCAGGGTCGATATCCTCTATGGCAATGTTGGCCCAATCGCCAAGGCCAGGATCGATCTGTTCGGCGTGATTTTTATCCTGCTGCCGATTTGCGTGATGATCTGGTGGGTCTCCTGGCCCTATGTGATGGCGGCTTGGGCCGTGCACGAGGGATCGGTCGAGGTCAGTGGCGTCCCGGGTGTGTACCTGCTGAAGACCTGCATGCTGATCTACGCCGGCGGCCTGGGGATCCAAGGCGTTTCCCTGGCGATCAAATCCTGGTTCACCCTGATGGGTATCGAAGCAGGCATCGCAATCAAGGATGACGCCGGGGAGCCTGGGCTATGACCGGCAATGAAGTTATGGTCGCGGTCATGGTGATCGGCGTTTGCGGCGCGTTGATGCTTGGGTTTCCCGTCGCTTTTACCCTGGCCGGCGCGTCGATGGTGTTCGGCCTGGTCGGCTACTTCTTCGACATATTCTCACTTTCCTTCTTCGGTGTGCTGCCAAATCGCATCTTCGGGGTGATGACCAACGAGGTGCTGATCGCGGTGCCTCTCTTCGTCTTCATGGGGGTGATGCTGGAGCGGTCCAAGGTGGCCGAGGAGTTGCTCGACACCATGGGGGCGCTGTTCGGCACGATGCGCGGTGGTCTTGGCATTTCGGTCTGTGTGGTTGGCGCGCTGCTCGCCGCCTCGACCGGCATCGTCGGTGCGACTGTGGTGACCATGGGACTGCTGTCACTGCCGACCATGTTGCGGCGCGGATACGATCCAAAGCTGGCGACCGGCGTCATTGCCGCCTCGGGGACGCTTGGTCAGATTATTCCGCCCTCGATCGTCCTGGTCGTGCTCGGCGATCAGATCTCAAATGCCCACCAAGAAGCGCAGCGTTCGCTTGGAAACTGGTCACCGGACCCGGTTTCGGTCGGTGATCTATTCGCCGGGGCGCTGCTTCCGGGA
This sequence comes from Pseudomonadota bacterium, assembly GCA_027623845.1. Lineage (GTDB taxonomy): Bacteria > Pseudomonadota > Alphaproteobacteria > Thalassobaculales > Thalassobaculaceae > JADHLJ01. The sequence goes on along the minus strand of JAQBUJ010000631.1, from coordinate 460 downwards.
TTGGGGTTGGTTGGGCTGTATATGCTCTATACGGGGGTGGTTTGCTGGCTTAAGCCCGAGGTCGGGCCGGCGATCCCGCGTGAGGAATTGATGACCGACGGGAGCGGTGGTCTGCTCTCACGGGTGTTGCATGCGATGGTCGCGCCGGCGGTGCTGATTATTGCGGTTCTGGGCTCGATCCTGGCTGGTATCGCTACGCCTACCGAGGCGGCGGCCGTCGGGGCGATCGGCGCCACTTTGTTGGGTGGGCACCGCTTGGGATCGGATCGACCGCTGCCGATCTATACGGCGGTGCTTTCCTTGGTGGCTATTTTGATTCTCGTCGCGAATGTGGACCTTATACCACCTTCCATTGATCAGAACCCATGTGCCCAATCCCGGGTTCCGATGAACATTATGGTCCACGGTTCCTGGGTGAGCTTGATCCATGCCTCGCAGCATGTGGCGAGGATTTGATCCT
>JAQBUJ010000630.1 GCA_027623845.1 Pseudomonadota bacterium | reverse complement strand
CTTCATGTCCTGTGCGAAATAGGCAAAGTACAGCAGCCCGCCGCCGAGCAATATCCGGTAGATGACGAAGGGGGCAAAACTCGCCCGTCTGATCCAGGCCATGAACAGAGCGATGGCAAGCAAAGCGAAGGCCGCCGACAGCGCCACCACGATATAGACGTCGTTGGTGAGTTGGGCGTCGCCGGATTCGATCAGCTCCTTACCCTTTAGGGTGCCGGCACCGAGGATCACCGGGATCGACAGCAGCATCGAGAAACGCGAAGCATCCGCGCGGTCGATGCCGAGGAAGCGTGCCGCGGTCATGGTGATGCCGGAGCGGCTGGTGCCGGGAATCAGCGCCAGGACCTGGGCGATGCCGATGGTGAGCATAGCCCCGATGAAAACAGCGCCGCGCCAGCTAATATGTTCGATCTTGCGGACCGTCATATTGGCGCGGTCGGCGACGTAGAGCAGTATCCCAAAGATGAGCGTGGCCCAGCCGACGACCTGAACCGCGCGGATGCCGTCCTTCAAGAACTCGTTGAGAGCAAAGCCCGCAATCACGACAGGGATGGTTGCCAGAATCAATTTTAGGGCGAGGCGTATGTTGTCATCCATCACCCGATCTCGGCTGAATATCGTCGTCACACAGCTGCGCATCATAAACCAGAGATCGCGCCAAAAATAGAGCATTACCGCGAACAGCGTTCCAACATGGACCGCAACGTCGATAATCAGCCCCTGATCCGCCCAGCCCGTGAAGGCGGGGACAAGGACCAAATGGCCGGACGACGATATGGGAAGAAATTCGGTTATCCCCTGAATGGCGGAGAGGACCACGAGCTGAAAAATTGGCACGGTTGGGTTCACCTGGATGTTTGCGCGTTTATAGCATTGTCGGGGAGAATTGCCACAATTGCGCCTTTGGTCTTGAAGCGCGAATCTGGTTATAACCGTAACAAATGCGAACGCTGTATCATCTTTGGCTTTCCCCGTTCTCGCGTAAGGTGCGCCTCGTCCTTGCCGAGAAGCAGGTGGAATTTACCATGACCGTAGAACCGGTGTGGGAACGGCGCCGGGAGTTCCTGGCGCTTAACCCGGCGGGCGATGTTCCGGTGCTCGTCGAGACCGACGGCACTGTACTCTCACACTCGGCGGCAATTTGTGAATATCTCGAAGAAACCCACCCCGACCCCAGGCTGATTGGGCGCGCGCCGGTGGAGCGTGCCGAGGTGCGCCGCCTGGTCGGCTGGTTCGACACCAAATTCGACCGGGAGGTCACCGACCGGTTGGTCACGGAAAAGGTGATGAAACGATTTCTCGGCTTGGGGGAGCCCGATTCGCGCCAGATCCGGACGGCGCTGCAAGATCTCACCACCCATCTCAATTACATCGACTACCTGTGCGAAAGACGGGACTGGCTGGCCGGAGACAATCTGTCTCTCGCCGATATCGCGGCGGCGGCGCACCTGTCGTGCCTCGACTATCTTGGCGACGTGACGTGGGAAGACCACCCGGGGGCAAAGGACTGGTATGCGCGGGTCAAGTCGCGGCCGAGCTTCCGGGCGTTGCTCGGCGATCGCATACCCGGCCTCGCCCCACCAAAGCACTATGGCGACCTCGACTTCTAGGGCGATTCCGATTTATTTGGAATCGCCTGAGGCCGCGAGGCGGCCCGCCGGGTATCCGGCGCGCCCGCGCAGGCGCGGACCTTATGGTCCGCCGCCGTGAGCGACAAGATGCGGATTCGAAAGGACGCTGGCTTGGACGCCATCCATGAGCGCATCCGCGCGCGCGCCCTGGCGGATGGTTTCGACGCCGTCGGATTTGCTTCGCCGACGACCGGACCTGCGGGCGGGGAACGGCTGCGCGACTTTCTTGCCGCCGGGCGGCACGGCGACATGGCGTGGATCGAGGCCAAGGTGGACCGCCGCGCCGATGCTCATGTCCTGTGGCCGCACGCACGCAGCATCGTTTCGCTGGGTGTCAACTATGGACCCGCCGCGGACCCGCTCGCCGTGCTGGACCAGCGCGATCGCGGTGCGATTTCCGTCTACGCCCAGGGCCGCGACTACCACGACCTCGTCAAGAAAAAACTCAAGGCGCTGGCCCGCTGGATCGCCGAGGCCTTCGCCGCCGAGGTCAAAGTCTTTGTCGACACCGCGCCGGTGATGGAAAAGCCGCTCGCTCAAGCGGCGGCGATCGGCTGGCAAGGCAAACACACGAACCTCGTCTCCACGGCGTTCGGCTCTTGGCTGTTTCTCGGCGAAATTTTCACCACCCTCGATCTCGCGCCTGACGAGCCCCGCTGCGGCACCTGCCACGCCTGTCTCGACATCTGTCCGACAGCCGCTTTTCCCGCGCCCTACCAGCTCGACGCGCGGCGCTGCATCTCGTACCTGACCATCGAACACAAAGGGCATATCGCTCCCGAGTTCCGCGCCGCGATCGGCAATCGTATTTACGGTTGCGACGATTGCCTCGCCGTCTGCCCGTGGAACAAATACGCCAGCGTCACAAAAGAGCACGCCTTGCATCCGCGCACTGAGTTGACCGCGCCGTTGCTCGCCGATCTCGCCCGTCTCGACGATGCGGCCT
>JAQBUJ010000629.1 GCA_027623845.1 Pseudomonadota bacterium | reverse complement strand
CTTGATAGTACATTACGGCGTTCGGATAGGACGGCCGGACGGTGTCATTCCTTGGCTTGCTGCACAATTCAAATTATCGAGCCGCTGAAACTTCGAAACGACCGGTTTAGCCCCTCTCAATAGGAGGGTTCGGTCGAGCCTTGATATGACTTCCGTTTCTTGTCGCCACTCTCGTCCTTGTCGCCGCTCTCGTCGGACTTCTCCTCCTTGTGGGTCCCGGTCTGGTCGTTGTCGGCGTCCTTGTCGCTCTGCGGTTCCTCGGCAATAAGCTGGATGCCCGCTTCGACCGAGCCGGCGGGCCTGGGCAGGACAGCGAGACAGGTTATAAAAAGCAACCCAATGGCTCCGCCTTGCAGGGTAAGGCGTGAGCAGGCTGCGATGACGTCGGCGGTTTGTTTCGGTGTCGGCATGTTGCGTCCTCCCAGGATGAGTGGTCGGCTATGGCGATCGGGCTCTGTTCGCGCCATGGACAAGAGCAGATACCGTTTCAGGCTTCCTGGCCCAACACGTCGGAAACGATCTGCCCGATGACCTTGGTCGCCGTGACGAGATCGTCGATGCCGACATTTTCATCCGCATTCATTGCCGTGAAACCGTCGCCGGGGCTGAACATGACGACGGGGATGCCGGTCAGGACATTGATCCAAGAAGCATCGGTGCCGGCATCCTTGCCGCGCACCACGGGCGGCTTGCCGATAACCTTCTCGACCGCGTCGCAGGCCGCGCGGACCACCGGTTCCGATGCATCGATTGCGTAACCGGGCCACCAGACATGCCGTTCGAGCGAGGCATCGAAGCCCGGCCGGCGCGCCTTAACCCGATCCAGGATCGCGGCGATTTCGGCCTCGGCCGCGTCCGGGTCTTCCTCGGGCAGCAGGCGCCTGTCGAGACCCAGGACGCATTTGTTCGGCACCATGTTCGGCACGGTCCCGCCATCGATGCGGCCGACGTTCAGAGTGGCGTGGCCGAGCAGGGGGTGGGTTCGCGTCTCCAACTCGGCGGCGAGGGCGCCAAGCTCCCGGATCACCTCGGCCATATCGTCGATGGCGTTATGGCCCAGCCAGGGCCTGGCGCCGTGGGTGGCGATTCCCCGTGTCGTGATTTCCAGGTGCAGGCGGCCCTTGGTGCCGATCTCGACTTCCAGCGAGGTCGGTTCGGCGACCACGGCCATATCGGCGCCGTCGAGATAACCGTTCCGCGCCAAGTGCTGCATTCCCAGGGCTCCGCCGACCTCCTCGTCGCAGGAAAAGACCATGGTCAAGCGACCGCGGATGGGCAGTTTCGTCTCGCGCGCGGCCTTGATCGCCATGAGAAGGGTGGTGACGCCGGACTTGGTGTCGATCGCGCCCCGGCCGTAGATCCGCCCGTCGGCCATGTCGGCGTCGAAGGGCGGATGGGTCCAGTATTCCAGCGGTCCGGGCGGCACCATGTCGAGATGGTCGTTGAGCAGAAGGTGCGGTCCGGGCTGGCCCGAATCCCACCGCGCGACCACATTGGGACGGCCCGGCTCGGCCTCCACGATCTCGACTTCCAACCCCATGGCCCGGCAGATATCGGCAACATGGGCGCCGATTCGCGCCTCGTCGCCGGTGATGCTGGGGATCCGGATGAGGCCCCGCAGGGTCTCCACGATCTCATCCCGCATCGCTTCGATACGGCGGGACAGTTCGGGTTCGTTGGCGCGGGGCGTGGCGGGCATCGGTGATTTTCTCCTGGGTTTGATTCGGCGACGATCTTGGCGCGACCTGGGACGAAAGGCCACCTCGGTCTAGGATATACGCTTGCGCTATCGGTGCTTCTGAAAGGGATTTCCATGCCGCTGCCGGTCCAAGCCGATCCCTATCCCTGGCCGTTGCTGGCGGGCGTTCCGGTGGAGCGCTGCGCGGTGGTCGTGGTCGATATGCAGATCGATTTCTGAGACCCGCGCGGCTATATCGGTCAGATGGGCTACGACCTTGCCCCGCTGCGCGCCCCGATCGAGCCGACCCGGCGGGTTCTGGACGCCGCGCGCAAGGCGGGCATGAAGGTCGTTCATACGCGCCAAGGCTACCGCCCGGATATGGCGGACATGCCCGCATGGCGGGCCGAACGCTTCCGCCGCGCTGGCGTTCCCGTGGGCGAAGCGGGCCCGATGGGCCGCATCCTGGTCCGTTACGAAGAAGGCTGGCGGATCGTCCCCGAGTTGACCCCCGATCCGGGCGAGCCGGTGATCGACAAGACCGCCTGCGGGGCCTTCACGGGCACGGATATGGAGGTGGTGCTGCGCGGCCTGGGGGGTTGAATGCCTCGCCTTCTGTGGCAACACCATCGATGTCTGCGTGCATACCAGCCTGCGCGAGGCCAACGATCGCGGGTTTCAATCATTGCTGCTGGCCGATTGCTGCGGCGCGGTCGATCCCGCACTTCATGCCTGGGCCCTCGAATCGGTCAAGGTTGAGGGCGGGGCACTTGGATCGGTCGCTGGGTCCGATGCTTTTTCGCAGGCATTGTCTCGCTTGTAACGACCGCGTCGGTCGCAGGCCGGCGTTACATGTCGACGGCGACTGTCGCGATATTTGGGTCGTAGGTCTGCGCGTTCTC
>JAQBUJ010000628.1 GCA_027623845.1 Pseudomonadota bacterium | reverse complement strand
CCCGCCTCAAGCACCCGACCAATATGCTGGTAAAAATCCGGCGAGGCGGAATCGGTTCGCGAATCCGGGTGCCGCCAGGAGGCCGCGAAATTGGTGCAGTTCTGCGCTTGCAGGAAAGCAACGAGGGTCATCTGACGCAAAGGGCGTCCTCCGGAAGGTGAGCTGATCCGTGACTGTCGAGCCGCATGGCGGCGCGAACCTTGGAACCCTAGTTCAGCACTCCAGGCCTGTCGACGGGGCACGGCGAGATCGCAGCATGCGGATAACCTGAAGCCGCGTGCAGTGGAGAGACCTGATCTAGGCGCCCCGAGCTTCATCCGCGTTTTACCAAATTTCAACCGTCGCCCTGGCGAAAGGCAGGGCCGATGCCTGAGGCCGGGCGGCGGCGCGAATGACGGACAATAACGAAAAGCGATGCCATATTGCTCCTTTTTGTCCCCCAACCGTTACATTGAACATGCTCAGGCGTGGGTCCTGCCTTTCGCCAGGACGACGGGTGACATTTGTTCCGGACAACAGTGGGCAGTCGCGGCGAGGCGGTGCATCCAACCATCGCAGGCAAGAACCATCTCCATGCTGATTGACCCCATGGCCCGTGCGACGCAAGCTTCGCGCGATCAAATTCAGCCTGGGAGGGCGCATCATGCGGTTCGAGAACAAAGGGGTGATCATCACCGGGGGGGCTGGGGGAATCGGGCGGGAAACCGCCTTTCACTTCGCCGCCGAGGGCGCGTCCGTCGCCATCGCCGATTTGGACCTGGCGCAAGCCAACCGGGTCGCCGACGAGATCAAGGCCAAGGGCGGCAAGGCCTACGGCTTCGAGTTGAACGTCACCGACCAAGCGCAAACCGAAGCCGTGGTTGAGGCGGCGGCGGCGGCCATGGGTTCGCTGGACGTGATTTTCTGCAATGCCGGCATTCGAGAGATCGCCCCGGCGCAAGATCTGCCGCTAGATGAATGGAAGGCGGTGATCGACGTTAACGTCACCGGGGTCTTTATTTCCGCCCAGACCTTTGCCCGTCACTGCATCGCCAAGGGTAAGGGCGGCGCTATCGTCAACACCGCCTCGACCCTCGGCGTGATGGCGGCAACGGCGCGCAGTGCCTATACCACCTCGAAACACGCCGTGGTCGGCATGACCAAGGCCTTAGCCATGGATCTGGCGCCGCACGACATCCGGGTCAATGCGGTTGGCCCCGGGGTGATCCGCACGCCGCTCACCGAGCGCTATTTCCAGGACGCGGAGATGGCGGCGAAGGTCAAGGAGATCCATGCGATGAACCGCTGGGGCGAACCCTCTGAGATCGCCCGTGCGGTGCTGTTCCTGGCCAGCGACGACGCCAGTTTCTGCACCGGCCATAACCTGGTGGTCGACGGCGGCTGGACGGCCGGCAAACGGATGTAGTGGTTCGGGCGGGGGACGCGATGAACGGCGTCCCGCGGCCGAGCGGAGACGCTGAATGACCGCGTCTCTGGCGTTGCTGCCTTGCGCGGCGGCTGTCCTGGCGGTTATGGGTTCAGACTAAGCGGTTTGGCCGCCGCCGCCTTGTCGCTTGCCTGTGCCCTGGCGCTATGGGCGTCGGGGATATTCTCTCCCGCCCAATTTGATCATTTGAGCCACGCCGTTACCGACTCCCTGGTCCTCGAGATTCTGGTTGGGATCGTGGTTTTCTTCGGCTTGCTTTTCATCGAGATCAGCAGCCGCGGCGGCGGGCTGGGCGCGCTTGGCGACGCGGTTGGCTCGCTCGGGATGTCGACGCCTCGCACGGTAATACTGATCGCGCTGGGCATCGGCGTGGCGCTGGAATCCTTGACCGGCTACGGGGTCTCGATGTTGGTCTCCGTGCCGCTGCTGCTGCGTGTCGTCGGCCGGAGCCAGACGATCCGCCTCGCGTTGATCGGCATGAGCCTGATGTCTTGGGGCGCGCTATCGGTCTCGGCTCTCCTCGGCGCCGAGCTGGCCGGGCTGCCCGCCCCGGTGCTTGCCGAGGCGATTTTAAGGACCAGCGGGCCGGTGGCGGCGGTACTGCCGTTTTTCTGCCTTATCGGCCTGCCCGGCGTCGGGCCGCGCAATCTCGGACATGCCCTGATCGCCGGCGTCGTGCTGGTCGGCGGTATTGCCGTGACCTCGCATTGGATCGGCGTGGAAGCCGCCGGCGTCGGCGGCGGTCTGGCGGTGATCCTGTTTTGCATTACCACGGCCGGATCAAGAGATGGACTGGCGCGGAGCCTGCTGTCTCCGGCGATGCTGCCCTATGGCCTGCTGATCGCCGGAGTCGTGCTGCAAAAGCTCGCCATTCCGCATATCATCGCGATGGGCGTCACGCCGGCGATCGAAACCGACCGGGTATCGTTCCGGGTGCTCGAGTCGCCGGGCCTCGCGCTGCTTGCCGTGTCGCTGATTTCGATCGCGATCGCGCGTCGTCCAGGCGCTCGCGGGGCCGAAGACAGGGTCGGAGGATCGCTGTTGCTTCAAGTGGCGGGCCGGGCCTGGCGTCCGCTGGCCGGCATCTTCCTGTTCCTGTTAACCGCGCGGCTTCTCGTCGAGACCGGCGGGATCGGCGCGCTGGCCGAGATGCTCTCACGGC
>JAQBUJ010000627.1 GCA_027623845.1 Pseudomonadota bacterium | reverse complement strand
ACATCGAGGCGTCGTCAAACCCAAGCACCACATCTGGGAATACCGGACCAAAAGGGATAAGCCGCCAAGGCAAATAGGTCAACGACTCCTCGTCTCTTGGGTCGACCATCAGAAAATCCACATACACTGCCGCCGGCTCAGCCAACGCCACTCGGCTAAGCGTCTCGACATGTGCGGTGAAGGGCGGAGGCCATAGTTTTCCATGACGCTCCATGTCTTTCTCGCGGAGCATCACAATTACAATTTCGTCCCGGGTTACCGGGTCCACCAAGGGCGCGTAGAAATTGCTAAAGACATTGTAGCTTAATTCCTCGGTACCGTCCTTCAACCCAAGAGGATCCCACCAAATCTGCGCAAAGCCTATCGTGCAGGCGAACAGGAATTTCGCCGCCAAAATCGACCAACGCCGCTTCAATGGCACTTCGGTGGACACCGACATGTTACCAACACACCCTTACATGAATTCACCTAAATACATAATCACTGCAATTCTATCTTAGATTCAATTTATTGCCTTTCATAGGGTTTTTCTCCGAAAAATCTCCGACAAATATCATAAGTACAAACTATAATGTATAAATTTATTAAAAATTACATAAATATCATCTTAAAACAACCAAACGCACCCCGACCTTTGCGGCACGCCCAGCCGCTTTAGCGGCAAGGTACCGCGCTTGGCGCAAGTCGACTTGCGCCTGTCACCTGACCAGCCCTCACTCCGGAACGGTTCGGTTACCCAATCCGCGCCGTCATCCCGCCATCGACCGGCAGATTCACCCCAGTGATGAACCGAGCGTCGTCCGAGGCGAGGAACAGCGCCGCTTGAGCGGTATCCCAGCCCGTGCCCATCTTGCGGTTCAGCGGCACCTTGGCGTCTCGGTCGGCCCGGACCGCGTCCGCCGAGACGCCGTCGACGATCGTGCGGTAGCCGATGGCGATCGGTGTATCCATCAGGCCGGGCATGATGACGTTGCAGCGGATGCCGTAATCCCAATTGCTGCTGGCCAGCATGTGACAGAACGCGTTCATTCCGGCCTTCGAGGCTTTGTAGATGACCCGGTCGACGCTGCAGATCGAGAAGATCGACGAGATGCCGATGATCACCCCGGCGCGCTGCGCGCGCATGATCGGCACCACCAGTCGCGAGGTCCGGTAGAGGCCCTTCAGATTGACGTCCATGACCCGGTCCCAGACTTCCTCCGGCAGCACCATCGGATCGCTATCCTTGCCCTCGCCGGTAATGCCGACATTGTATTGCAGGATGTCGATGCGGCCGTGGGCATCCATGCAGGCCTGGACAAAACCGGCGCAATCCTCGTTGCTGGTCACGTCGCCCCGCACGGCGATGCAGTCGCCGCCCTCGGCGTGGATCATCGCGGCAGTTTCCTCGGCCGAGGCCAGATCACGATCAACGGCGATCACCTTGGCCCCTTCGCGGGCGAAAAGGATTGATGTCGCCCGACCATTGCCGATGGTATCGCCCGCCGCCTGTCCCGCGCCGACGACCAGCGCCACCTTATCTTTCAGTCTCATGATCCTTGCCTCCAATCCCGTCGAAATTGCCTCTAGCATCTTGCCCCCCGGCCCAATCGCCCTCAACCTTGCTTACGACTGGCGCTCAGTGATCCCAACCATGCTTGGCGCCGGAGCCGATCCACACCAGCCGTTACGGGAGACCACCATGCACCTCACCGTCGCCGACGCCCGATCCTTGGTCGAGGATGTGATGAAGGCCCTGGGCCACGATAAGGATGATTCCTGGATCATCGCCGACCACATCATCGACTGCGAGTTGCGCGGCCTGACCTATGGCGGCCTGCCCCGGGTGGTGAGTATCTCTGAGCGGATCGGGCGGACCGGCAAGGCGGACAGGCCGGTTGAGACCCTACACGAAACCCCGGTTTCGGCGCGTCTGGCCGGTAATGACAACATCGGCTATGTCGTGGCCTACCGGGCGACCGAAATGGCCATCGCCAAGGCCAAGACCAGCGGCATCTCGATGATTGGCGCGGATGGCAATTGGTACACCGGCATGCTGTCCTACTATGCAGAGATGGCCGCAGCCGAGGGCTTGCTGACGATGATCATCTCCAACGCCACGCCCTGGGTGGCGCCGCATGGCTCCATCGACGGCCGGTTCGGCACCAACCCCGTGTGTTACGGATTTCCCAGCACCGCCGACCCGATCATTTGGGATATCGGCATCTCCTCGATCATGCACGCCGAGGTCATGCTGGCGCGCCGGCTTGGCGAGCAAATCCCCGAGGGACGGGCTTTCGATCCAGAAGGCAATCCGACCACCGACCCCAGTGCCGCCCTCGATGGCGCGTTCACACCCTGGGGAGGACACAAGGGCTCGGGATTGGGCATGGTTGTCCAATTGCTCGGCATCCTCGCCGGTTCCCCGGTCGAGGTCCCGGACCTGGCGGATTTCGGCTATATGATGATCACCATGAAGCCGGACCTGATGATGCCGGAACAGGAATATCGCCAGAAGGTCACCGACTATGCTGAATCGGTTCGCAGCGCCCGCCCGGTGGCCGGCGGCGCCCCGGTCCGCATGCCCTTCGACCGTTCCGTCCGGGTCCGGCGCGAGCGGCTGG
>JAQBUJ010000626.1 GCA_027623845.1 Pseudomonadota bacterium | reverse complement strand
AAACCCCATCTGCGCCTCGGGGTAAAAGAAGTCGGCGTTTTCCGCCGCCACGGCGATGTCGCAGAACTGCACCAGACAATAAGCCCCGCCGACGCAATAGCCGGCGATCGCCGCGACCACCGGCTTGTCGAGCACCACGCCAACGCCGGGCATGCATTCCCACAGGTCCGGGTCGCTCGGTGGGTCCTTGATGTCGGCGCCAACCGAGAACGCCTTGTCGCCGGAACTGGTCAACACGGCGCATTGGTCATCACTGTCGCGGAACCGGATGAAGGCGTCGCGCAGCGCGGCGACCAGCGCGTTGCTAAGCGCGTTCATCTTTTCCGGCCGATTGATGGTGATCAGTGCAATCCGCTCTTTCGACTCATAGGTAACCAGGTCGCTGCTCATGCCGTTCCGCCTTGTTTAGTGGTTCATGGTAACCCGCGCCGAAGCCAATACCGCGCCGACAATCCTGCGACCATAGTCCCGGTGGCGCTGCCGACCAGATATCCAGGGCCAGATATCCAAGGCCAGATATCCAAGGCCGGATATCCAAGGATCGATGGTTTGCCGGATGCCTTCATCCCTCACCCCGCCGGCTCGGTATAGTCCACTGGTGTCGCCATCCAGCCCTCTTCGTGGCGACTCCAGTACAAATCTTTCAATTGCCGCGACACCGGGCCGGGGCTGTCATTCGAGAGGATTCGGTCGTCGACGCGGCTGACCGGCATGATTCCGCCGGCCGTGGTGGTCAGGAACACCTCATCGGCCTCGTGCAGATCCTCGGCCCGAAGTCGGCCGATTTTCGCCGTCATGCCGAGCTGCTGACACAGCTCCAAGGTCGCCTTGCGGGTGATCCCCTCAAGGGCGCCGCGATCCGGCGTGATCACCGCGCCGTCCCGCACCACGAAGACATTGAAGCCCGGCCCCTCGGTTACATAGCCCTCATGGTCGAGCAGGACCGCCGTGTCGGCGCCGGCGTCCTCGGCCTCAAACATCGCCTGGACCATGTCGCCGCGGTGGTAGTTCTTGATCGTCGGGTCGACGGAGTCAGCCGGGATGCGCGGCGTTTTGGCGATGATCACATGACCGCCCCGGGCCTGAATTTCCGGCGACAGCACATCAATCCACGGCAAGGCATAGGCGATGAAGCGGTTCTGATAGCGGCTCACCGGCCCGCGCGGGCCATAGGGCGGCAACCCCCGGGTGCAGACCACGGCGACATAAGAATCACGGTGACCAGTCAACCGCACGCATTCGGCCAGCACCGCCTTGATCGCCTCGCCGTCATAGGAGATCTGCATCCGCAGCCCCTTCATCGAGGCCAAAAACCGGTTGATGTGATCGTCCAGCCGAAAAAACGCACCGTCCTTCACATGCACCACGTCATAACAGACGTCGGAACGGGTAAACCCCCAATCCAACACCGAGATCTTGGCCTCGGCGATCGGACAATATTCATCGCCCGAAAAAGCGGCGCCATCGGGCCATTGGCCGGTTTGGCGGCTGGCGCCAATGGGCGTGGATAGTGCGTTCATGGATCGGCCTCCCTTGATAACGATTGGCCATCAGCCGGCGTCGCCTGACCCAGGCGCGGCTTTACCGGCCAAACCGGCTGGCCACCATGGCCAGCCTGGCGTTCTCGACTGACCTTGACCAGAATTTCCCGCAATTCCGGGTTGCTGTCGAGGAACCGGGCCAGGTCCTGGGCATCCAGGATCAGCAATCGGCTCTCTTCTATCGCAACGATCGTCGCCACCCGGTCGCCATGCTCGATCAGCGCGATCTCACCGAAGAAGTCACCGGCGTGCAAAATCACCGGCTCGGGATCAAGCTCAACCTCCAAGGCGCCGCTAACCACGAAATACATACTGTCGGCATGCTCGCCCTTGCGCACCACCACCTGGCCGGGCCGAGCGGTGCGGGGCTTGAGCATTGCCATAACCGACCGTGGTCAAGGTCGCCAACCCCCACCACATCGCATGCGGGATGCTGGCGAACGCCTCGGGTTGCGCGTCGCGCTCAGCCACGAAAACCAAGGTCGAGGCGACGATCAACATCAAAACGAGCATGATGAACACACCGATCAAGGCGCGTCGTTCGGTGTAGAGCACCGCTTCCAGGCTTTCGACCGCAGCGCCGTACGGCGTGAACCGCAGCACCCGCATCAGCCGGAATGCCCGCAGGATCACCAGATCCGGCTCGATCCCCAGGAACAGTGGCAGGATAGCGATCAGGTCGAGAACATTGCCCGGCGACAGCAGGTAACGCAGCCGGCCAGGCAACGAATGCCGATTGGGTCGCTGGCGCCCGCCACCGGCGTCAAAAAGCCAGATCCGCACGGCCAGTTCGGCGGCAAACAACACCATGGCCGCCCTGATCAACAGATCCAACCATTGCTGAAAAGACGGCGCGAAAACGCCACTGGACCCGGCGATCACCACAACCACGGTGAACAGAATGACCAGCACGATAATCGCCTGGCCGCAGCGTTGCGGGACGCTCTGGCCGGGAATCAGTTCCAGCGTCTCGTGAACTGTCCGTTTGAACTCGGCCCCTCGCACTTACATCCCCCCAGCCAATGCCGCCCCAGCCAATGCCGCCCCAGCCAATGCCGCCCCAGCCAATACCG
>JAQBUJ010000007.1 GCA_027623845.1 Pseudomonadota bacterium | reverse complement strand
ATCCCTCGCGAGTCAGCCTCAGCGCAAATTGGTATTACCCGGCAGAATCTGCTGGAATCAATGGAGCGTCAATGTTTACGTCGAGATTGTCCTGGGTTTACGTCGAGATTACCCTGGGTTTACGTCGAGAGTACCCTGGAGTTAGCGGGTCACCGACATTCCAAGCAACCTGCGGTAAAGCGCCGTCGCCTCGGCGCCAAAACAGCAGAAAACCACCCGGTCGATCGACCGGCCAATCACCGGGTTATCCACCAACGCCTCGCGAACCGTGGCCACCGCGATCCGGCTGGCCGCCTCAAGGGGATAGCCATAAACACCGGTACTGATAGCCGGAAAAGCGATCGAACGAATCTCGTGATCGGCGGCGAGCGCCAGACTGTTGCGATAGCAGGCGGCGAGCATCTCCGGCTCGCCATGGCTTCCGCCGCGCCAAACCGGGCCGACCGTGTGGATCACATGGCCGGCGCGCAGATCGTGACCTCCGGTGATCCGGGCCTGGCCGGTTGGACAGCCACCGACGCCTCGGCACTCCTCCAGCAAGCCCGGACCGGCAGCCCGGTGGATCGCACCATCGACACCGCCGCCGCCCAACAAAGATTCGTTTGCCGCATTGACGATCGCATCGACATCAAGCTGGGTGATATCGCCGGCAACGACGTCCAGACGCGCGGTCACGTCGGCGGTTCCTTGGTTTTTAGCGCCGCCTCGGGCGTCGAGGCGACACCCCGCCGGCCGGCATGGTCGGGAAAGAACCGCATCAGCACCAGCAGCAGAATCAGCCCAGGCACCGCTACGCCGACCGAGACAATAAAAAAGTCGAACCAGCCGACGTGATCAACCAGATATCCCGACGGCGCCGACAACAGGGTTCGCCCGAACGCCGTGAAGGCTGATAGCAGCGCGTATTGAGTCGCGGTGAAAGCCGTGTTGGTCAGGCTGGAGAGATAGGCGACGAAAGCGGCGGTACCCATGCCGCCGGTCACATTCTCCACCCCTATGGTGAAAGTCAGCACGGTGAGGTCGTTACCGGATACCGCCTGATAGGCGAACATGAAGTTCGAGGCGGCCTGCAGGACACCACTGATCAACAGAGCGTTCAACAGCCCGGTCCACTTGATCAGTAATCCGCCGATGAACAATCCTACGGCCAGGGCGATCAGGCCGAACAGCTTGGTCACCTCGGCGATCTCGGTCTTGGTGAACCCGAGATCGATGTAGAAGGGGTTGGTCATGATCGACAGGAATGCGTCACCCAGCTTGAAGGTGACGATAAACAGCAAAATTACCAGCCATCCTGGCCGGGTCGCGAATTCCGAAAATGGGGCGACGACGAAATCCGCCATCCAGCGCCCGAACGACCGCCGGCCGGCCGATCCCTGCGGCAGGAGAGCCGGGCTGAGAGGTTCCGGGCTCAACAAGACCGTCACAGTACCAATTAGAACCAGGGCGGCCATCGCCAGATAGGCATGGGTCCAGGTCCAGCTGTCAGCCAGGATTAGCGCACCAGCGCCAGCAACCAGCATCCCGGTCCGATAACCATAGGTAACCGCCGCGGCGCCAATGCCTTGCTCGTCATCCTCCAGGGTTTCGATCCGATAGGCATCGATGACGATGTCCTGGCTGGCGGAAAAGAAAGCCACCAGTACCGCGAACCCGGCCATCAGCAGGGGGGCTTGCCGCGGGTCGGAGGTTGCCAGCCCGACGATCGCGACGATCAGCATCGCCTGGGACAACACCATCCAGCCACGCCGACGGCCCAGCATTCGGGTCAACACCGGTATTTCGACCCCGTCCATGAGCGGCGCCCACAGAGGCTTCAGCGCGTAGGGAAGGCCGACCAGCGCAAACAGGCCGATGGCCGTGCGTTCGACATCGGCCTCACGCAACCAGGCGCTCAACGTACCGAAGGATAACAATAAGGGCAGGCCGCTGGCGAAACCCAGGAGCAGGACAACGATCACCCGGCGCTTAAGATAGGGCGTGATCGAGTCCCGCAGCAGCCATAGCGCCCGAGCAACCGGATCAGCCGCCGCCAAGGGCCGCCGTCGCCAGGGCTTTTAGGTCGGCCTCGGGCCGCGCGCCATAATGGCCGATGATCTCGGCCGCCGCGATACCGCCTAGCCTACCGCAACGCGCCGGATCCATCTGCTGAGTGTAGCCATACAGGAATCCAGCGGCGTAAAGGTCACCGGCACCCGTGGTATCCACGACCTTGCCCACCGGTTCGGCGTCCAGCACATGGACCTCGCCCCCGGACAACACCACCGATCCCTTCGCCCCCCTGGTCAGCGCCACGGTGTCGCAATGGCCGCGGACGGCCTGCAACGCCGAGTCGAAGTCCGAGACTTGGTAAAGCGAGGTAATTTCGTCTTCGTTGGCGAACAGAATATCGACGTGACGCTCCACCAATTGCAGGAACTCGTCACGATGGCGGCCGACGCAGAACGGATCGGATAGCGACAGGGCCACTTGTCCACCGCTTCCATGGGCGATCGCCGCCGCCTTTAGAAAAGCCTCCTTGGCCCGCGGCGGATCCCACAGATACCCCTCAAGATAGATCGTCTTGCTGGCACGGATCAGATCCTCGTCGACATCCTCGGGTCCAAGATCGACACAAGCGCCCAGATGGGTGTTCATCGACCGCTGCGCATCCCCAGTCACCAGTACCAGGCAGCTTGCCGTCGGCGGTCCGCTGGTGCTGAGCCCGGTTTCAAACCGTACCCCGGCGGCGATGATGTCATGGCGGAACACCTTGCCGAAGGAATCCTCCTTCACCTTACCAATAAACGCGCCCTGGCCGCCCAGGCTCGCCAGGCCAACGATGGTATTGGCCGCCGAGCCGCCCGACATCTCAATCCCCGGACCCATGCGCTCATAAATGGCGTTCGAGCGTTCGGCGTCGACCAAGTTCATGGCGCCTTTCTCGATTGCATTGTCCGTTAGGAATGCGTCGTCGGTGCGCGCAATCACGTCGACAATCGCGTTACCGATGCCTGTCACGTCCATAGTCTTGTTATTCATGCCTGGTTCCCAAGGTCTAAGAGCGCGGCGACACTACCCGAGAACCGCGCCCAGGCAAAGCCATGGCAACGAAGACTTGTGCGCTGCGTCACCTTGTGGTTTTCCTGACCACTATCATTGCCTCTATACGGAGACCATCATGTTTGCGGCCCTCTCCAAGGCTTTTGCTCAGCTGCCGGAACGGACCCTGCGCAATTCGGTGATTTTGAGTGTGCTCGGGGCGCTGGCGATGATTCTTGCCAGCGGATTTCTAAGCGGCTGGCTAATCGGTCAAATACAAAGTTTCGGTATCGAATGGCTGGATAGTCTGCTGGGCGTCCTCGGCGGGGCGCTGGTGGTGGTGTTCGCCTTCATGTTTTACCCCGCCACCGTCATGGTGGTGGCTGGCTTTTTCTTCGACCGCGTGGCCTCGGCGGTGGAAGAGCGCCACTATCCCGGGCTAGCCGAAGCGCGCCATCAAGGACTTGGCGAGGTCCTTAAATCAGCCTTCAGTTTACTGGCGATAACCTTGATTTTAAATATTTTGATGATCCCGATTTATTTGCTGACCTTTTTTGTTGGCGGGTTGGGGTTCGTGATCTTCTATTGCCTGAACGGCTATCTGCTTGGCCGTGAGTTTTTCGAGATCGCCGCTGGTCGGCACATGGACCCGAAGGATGCGCGGGCGCTTCGCCGGTCCAAGCGGTGGACGGTATTTGGCGCCGGTGTGGTGATCGCGGTTATGACCACGATCCCGATCCTCAATCTCGCGGCGCCGGTGATCGCCACCGCTTTCATGGTGCATATGTTCCAGTTGTTGCATCGGCGAACTAAAGCATGATATTATGGTCGTGATGGAACGTGTTGAATTTGCAGGAATTTTACGAAAAAAACCTGAGAGTACGTGAACGATGTCGTTGTTTCGCCGGAAATCATCTGAGGAAGCGGAACCAACGCTTGATGCGCGGGCCACCGCTGAGCGGCTGGAAGCCACGCCGTCGGCGGCGCTCAAAGAACCCCTTGCCATCGACACGCCGGCTGCGGATAACACGCAAATTGATGCTGCCCTTAGCGACCCGGACAAGCGCTTGTCCGATCAGGAGCAGCCGAACCAAGGAGCTCTCATGGCGTCCAATAGATCCCCTTCGGCAGGCTTCGTGCCGGAGATTCCCCGGCGCTCCATTGACCTTCCGGGCGCACCGGGCCGGCGCGCGTCAACCCCGCAACGCCATGGAAATTCCGAGGGCAAGCGCCTAGTTGTTGGTAAGGACATCTCGTTGAGTGGGGAGATCAAGGCCTGTG
This sequence comes from Pseudomonadota bacterium, assembly GCA_027623845.1. Taxonomy (GTDB): domain Bacteria; phylum Pseudomonadota; class Alphaproteobacteria; order Thalassobaculales; family Thalassobaculaceae; genus JADHLJ01. The sequence goes on along the minus strand of JAQBUJ010000007.1, from coordinate 12,542 downwards.
ACTCGCTGATCGTCGAGGGCTCGGTTGAAGCAACGCTTGAGAACAGCCAGTTCTTGGAAATTACCGAGGGCGGCGTGTTTGTCGGTACCGTGGTTATAGATGAGGCCGTCATTGCCGGCTCCTTTGAGGGCACAATCACCGCGCGGGAGCGACTGACGATAAAATCGACCGGGCGGATTAAAGGGAACGTAAGGTTCAAACAGATTGAAATCGACCTTGGCGGCGAAATCGATGGCGATGTGCATGTCCTGAAATCGGACACAGCAGCGGATTCCGCGACCCCTTGATGAATAGGCGGTTTGGCGCCTGGATTGGCGTTCTGATTTTTCTTTTGTTGCAGGGGTGCGGCGGGCCGAACCAGCAGGTCACGCCTCAAGCGACCGTGCGCCCATCCACCATTATCCCGCCGGTCACCAACCATGCGGCGGCAGCGGCTCTGCCCCCTCCGGCGTTGGCGCCGCCGCGCCTATCCAAGACGGAGCGGGACCCAGAGCGGCTTTTGCACATGAACCGGCGTACGATATCCGGTCTTCTTGGTAAACCTGAGTTCGTCCGCCGCGAAGCGACCGCCCGGGTCTGGCAATACCGGATCGCCCGTTGTGTCCTCGATCTGTTTCTCTATGACGAAGCAACCGAGCATCGGGTGATTCACTATGAATTCAGACCTGCCATGGCCGGCTCGGATACAATCGATGACTGTTTTGAGAAAATGCTTTTGCGCGGCGTCGGCACGCCAAAAAGCTAAGGCCAATGCCAGAGCGGTTACTGCTCCGGCCGGATGACCATGCGGTCAATCCAGGGTCGTTGTCTTGTCCGCAAAACGGCACAGATCAGCGACCCGGCAGGACGGGCAATCCGGTTTACGCGCCTTGCAAACATAGCGCCCATGCAGAATGAGCCATTGATGCGCGTGTAATTTCCAAGCGTCCGGGACCCGACGCTCCAAAGCCAGCTCGACCGCGAGCGGCGTCTTGCCGACCGCGAGGCCGGTTCTGTTGCCGACCCGAAATAGATGCGTGTCGACCGCCATGGTGGGTTGGCCAAAAGCGATGTTCAGCACGACATTGGCGGTTTTCCGCCCGACACCGGGCAGCGCTTCCAGGGATTTTCGCTCATTCGGGACCACGCTTTTGTGTTCCCGGATCAGGATTTCGGAGAGCGCGATGACGTTTTTCGCCTTAGAATTATACAGGCCGATGGTTTTGATAAATTGCTTCAGTCGGTCCAGCCCGAGCTCGACCATTTGTTCCGGGGTTTCAACCAGGGCGAATAACGGCCCGGTCGCCTTGTTCACACCGACATCGGTCGCCTGAGCGGAAAGCACGACCGCCACCAGCAGGGTGTAATGGTTGACGTAATCAAGTTCGCCGCGCGGCGCCGGATTAAAGTCCGACAAACGGGCGAAGAACGTCTCGATATCGGTTTTTTTCATGGGACGCGCCATGCCTCCTCATAGCCCGCTTGGAAGCGTCCGTGAACCCCGGTCAACCCACCCGCCGCCCTTTACCACTGCACAAAGGGGGTTTATCGTTAAATTATTATGATCCCAGAGAAACAAATCGATCCCGAAACAATCGACGGTGATGGGATTTTTTTCGAAATCTTCCTGGTTCCGCACCGAAGTCTGCCGCCGGTTGGCTTCCTCGCCGTCATGGCCGTGCTGATCGGCCTCAGCGTCGCCATAGGGGTGGGTTTCACCATCGCCGGCGCCTGGCCGGTCATCGGCTTTCTGGGACTGGACATCGTCTTGGTCTATGCGGCTTTTCGGATCAGCTACCGGGCGGCCTGTCGATCGGAGCGGGTGCGACTGACCGCACAAGAACTTGAGGTGGTTTTCCTCGATGGAGCGGATGGCGGCCGTCGCGCCGTGTTGGAACCCTATTGGGCCCGGGTTGACCTCGCGCCGGTGAACCGCAAGCACACAAGACTGGTCCTGCGCTCCCATGGCCGGGCGCTGGAATTGGGATCCTTTCTCGGGGCCGAGGAGAAAGTCGCCCTGGCCGAGACGTTGACCGACGCTCTGCATCAATGGCGCAATAGGGTCGCCTAAGACATTCGTGCCGCGCCCCACTCGGACCCGGCGCTCTACCTTATTGGTTCAATGCCTTACGAAGGTTTTAGCCGTTCAACCCCAGCACATCCGTCATATCATAAAGCCCGGCGGGCTTGCCCACCGCCCATTGCGCCGCACGGACTGCGCCGGCTGCATAAATGTGTCGCCCGGCGGCCTTATGGGCAATTTCCACCCGCTCTCCCGGTCCTGCGAAAATTACCGAATGTTCACCGACAATGTCGCCGCCACGCAGCGAGGCAAAACCGATATCGCCGCGCCGGCGCGCGCCGGTGTGGCCTTCACGGGAAAGAACGCTGGTTTTTTCAAAATCAACGTCCCGGCCTCGCGCCGCAGCCCGGCCCAAACCAAGCGCTGTTCCCGATGGCGCGTCAATTTTGCGGCCGTGGTGAATCTCGAATACTTCGATATCGAAATCATCGTTCAGCGCCCGGGCCATCTGTTCCACCAGGACAAATAGCAAATTGACCCCAAGGCTCATGTTCGGTGCAAAAACCACTGGAACGGACTTTGCCGCCTCGGCCAATGCCGCCTCTGCGGGGGCATCCAGGCCGGTGGTGCCGACGATCCAGGCGGTTCCAGACTGGATTGCCGCCTCAGCATGACCAACAACCGCTTCGGGAAGGGTAAAATCGACCACCGCATCCGCCAATTTAAACATTTCCAAAGCGCTTGCGGTTGCCTCGACCCCCAATCGACCAAACCCGCAAATCTCGCCAATATCAGTGCCTTGCAAAGTACTACCCGGCCTTACAGAGCCTCCGGCAAGGTCGGTATTCTCGGTGTCCAAAATCTGGCGAACAATCATCGCCCCCATGCGCCCGCCCACGCCAGCCACGCCAATTGACAGTCCGCTCATGAAAATTCTCCCCGTCGCCATTGCGCCCGGATTGCAAATGGGCGGTTAACATAAAAGGTAGCAGCCTCGAACCCGGATCGAAAAGATACTTTCCATAACCGTTTCTTTTATATAATTTTATCGGATCGATATAACGCACAAATGGGGGTTTTTGCTAATGCAGCTATCGACTCTTTGCCTCGGTTTGCTCTTAGCCGAGCCGATGACCGGTTACGCCCTCAAAGGAAAGGTGATCGGCACCCTCGGGCATTTTCAGCACGCAAGTTTCGGCGCGCTATACCCGGCGCTGGGTTCCCTGGAGGCGGGGAGATTTGTCACCTCGGATCGGTCCGGATCAACCGGCCTCGGAAAACGTTTGTATGCAATCACCGAGTCTGGGCGGGGGGAATTCACCGAGCGCCTCGCCGAGGTCTCCGCAGCCGAGAATTTCCGCTCGGATTTTTTGTCGGCCCTGTATTTTGCTGACCAGTTGGCCTTGGACGATATAGAACGGTTGATCGATGAGCGATTGGCCAACCATCGCGCTGAACGGCGCCGGTTGCTGGCCCTACCGATCGCCTCGATGACCGAGGGACAACGATTCACCGTCCGCTATGCTCTTTCGATGCGGAATGCCGCCATTGAGTTTTTACATGGCGAGGGACGTGCCAGCGTCGCTGTCATTCGACATGAGCGCTACTGATTTAATATCATTCTTTCAATGTGTTAGGAGATAAAATCGAATCGTCACAAGACCTATCTTCATCGACGATTCTTATGGGCATACTTTCGAACCTGACGGTAATACTTCTAACTATCTCCGAATTTAACGTGCCGTCAGTCCCGCAAATCCTCCCACAGGTCGCGCACCCGATCAAAGAACCCGGTCGACTGCGGACTGGTGGAATCGTTGTGAGCCTCGGCGAATTCCTCGAGTATCTGCTTTTGTTGCCGGCTCAAATTGACCGGCGTCTCGACCGCAACCTCGACGTATAAATCACCCCGGGCGGGGCTACGGAGCACGGACATGCCTTTGCTACGCAAACGGAACTGCGTGCCGGTTTGAGTGCCTGGGTTAATGGTGATTCGCGCCCTGGTCCCTTCGACCGTCGGCACTTCGATCTGGCCACCGAGAGCCGCCGTCGTCATTTGCAGGGGGACCCGGCAATAGATATCCGCCCCATCGCGTTTAAAAATCGGATGCTCTTCGATCGACAGAAAAATATACAAGTCCCCCGCAGGAGCGGACCGAGCGCCGGCTTCACCCTCGCCGGACAGTCGAATGCGGGTGCCGTCCTCAACGCCGGCGGGAATGTTTACCGATAGCGTCTTCTCCTTCTGCAGCCGGCCATTGCCATGACAGACGCCACAGGGGCTTTCAATCACCCGGCCGGCGCCGTTACAGCTGGCGCAGGTGCGCTCGATCGTGAAAAATCCCTGTTGGACACGCACCCTGCCACGACCCTGGCAGGTTTTGCATGCCACCGGTTGGGTCCCTGACTTGGCGCCGGTTCCGGAACATTCCTCGCAGCCGACCGAGCTCGGCACCTTGATCTCGGCCTCCCGTCCATTGAAGGCCTCTTCAATGGTGATGCTCATATTGTAGCGCAAATCGCCGCCGCGCCGGTCGCCGCCGCCGGATCGTCGACCACCGCCGAAATTGCCAAACATCTCGTCGAAAATATCCGCGAAACCGGCGCCGAATCCGTCAAAACCGGCGCCGCCCTGCCGTCCCGCCATGCCGCCTTCAAAGGCTTCATGGCCGAAACGGTCATAGGCCGCACGCTTCTGCGCGTCCTTCAGGACGTCATAAGCCTCGCTGACTTCCTTGAATTGATGCTCAGCCGACGGATCATCCGGATTGCGGTCGGGATGATACTTCATCGCCAACTTTCGATACGCGGATTTCAGGTCGCCGTCGCCCGCCCCACGCTCAACGCCCAATATTTCGTAGAAATCACGCTTCGCCATCGCCTGTCATCGCCCCCTTGGCCCCGCGCGCCATCTCAGTGCTACGCCGCCGGCCCAATGGACCGGCGGTGTTGCAATTCAGAGTCGTTACGGCGCGATTTTTACCCTCGGAACCATCCTTATCAGGCCGACTTATTGCGGTCTTTTTCGTCGACTTCTTCGAAGTCCGCATCGACGACGTCGGCGTCTCCCTCGCTCTTGCCCGAGGCAGCGCCGTCATCTGCGCCGTCGGCGGCGCCCGCGTCATCCGCTGATCCAGCAGCTTCCGCCTCTTCCTGCTGGGCCTTGTAGAGAGCCTCACCCAGCTTCATCGACGCCTGCTGCAGTTCATCCGCCTTGGTCTTGATGAGCGCGCCATCTTCGCCCTCGGAGGCTTCCTTCACCTCGGCGATCAACGCTTCGACCTCACGACGCTCGGTCTCCCCGATCTTTTCGCCGACATCCGAAAGCATGCGTTCGGTGGTGTGGATGGCCTGCTCAGCCTGATTCCGCACCTCGACCAACTCGCGGCGCTGCTTATCGCCTTCAGCGTTGGTTTCGGCCTCTTGGATCATCTGTTCGATATCAGCGTCGGACAGACCGCCCGAAGCCTGGATACGGATTTGTTGTTCCTTGCCGGTAGCCTTGTCCTTGGCCGAAACATTGACCAGGCCGTTGGCATCGATGTCGAAGGTGACCTCCACCTGCGGCACACCGCGCGGCGCCGGCGCAATGCCGACCAGGTCGAACTGACCGAGCACCTTGTTATCCGCAGCCATCTCGCGCTCGCCCTGGAACACGCGGATCGTTACCGCGGTTTGGTTATCCTCGGCGGTCGAGAACACCTGGCTTTTCTTGGTCGGGATCGTGGTATTGCGGTCGATCAGGCGGGTGAACACACCGCCCAGGGTCTCGATACCGAGCGACAAGGGGGTCACGTCGAGCAACAACACGTCCTTGACGTCGCCCTTCAGCACACCGGCCTGGATCGCGGCGCCGATCGCCACCACCTCGTCCGGATTAACGCCGCGATGCGGCTCGCGCCCGAAGAAGGTCTTCACGGCATCCATGATCTTCGGCATCCGGGTCATGCCGCCGACCAGAATCACTTCGTCGATCTCGCCGGCGTTAAGCCCGGCATCCTTGAGCGCCGCCTTGCAGGGACCGACCGTCCGCTGCACCAGATCATCAACCAGCGCTTCGAGTTTCGCCCGGGTCAGCTTGATATTCAGATGTTTCGGCCCGGCCTGGTCCGCCGTGATGAACGGCAGATTAACCTCGGTCTGCATCGCCGCCGACAATTCGATCTTGGCTTTTTCCGCGCCCTCCTTGAGGCGCTGCAGCGCCAGCTTGTCGCTGCGCAGATCAATGGCGTTTTCTTTTTTGAACTCATCCGCGAGATAATCGATGATCCGGTGATCAAAGTCCTCGCCGCCGAGGAAGGTATCGCCATTGGTCGATTTGACCTCAAAGACGCCGTCGCCGATCTCCAGGATCGACACGTCGAAGGTACCACCGCCAAGGTCGTAGACCGCGATGATGCCGGTGTTCTTCTTATCCAGACCATAGGCAAGCGCGGCGGCCGTCGGCTCATTGATGATCCGCAGAACCTCAAGCCCGGCGATCTTACCGGCGTCCTTGGTTGCTTGGCGCTGCGCGTCGTTGAAATACGCCGGGACGGTGATCACCGCCTGGTCCACCGTGTCGCCAAGGAAAGCCTCGGCGTCTTCCTTCAGCTTACGCAAGGTGAAGCTGGAGATTTGGCTGGGGCTGTATTTTTCACCCAGGGCTTCGGCCCAGGCGTCGCCGTTTTCGCCGGCCACGATCTTATAAGGCATCAGGTCGGCGAATTTCTTGGCGTTGACGTCGTCTTGCCGTCGCCCGATCAGGCGCTTGATCGCGAATAGGGTGTTTTCCGGGTTGGTCACCGCCTGACGCTTGGCTGATTGCCCTACCAGGCGCTCACCGCCTTCGACGAACGCGACCATCGACGGCGTCGTTCGCGCGCCTTCCGCGTTTTCAATCACCTTGGCGTCCCCGCCGTCCATGAACGCGACGCAGGAATTCGTGGTTCCCAGATCGATTCCAATTACCTTAGCCATGTAAACCTCTTCCGGTCAGCAAACGGGTTCGGCCCTAAAAGCACCTTGCCCGTTCCCGATTGTATAGGGTGTGGAACTACCGGCTATATAGGGGGGTGGTTCGGGTGCTGCAAGCGCGGTTCGCATGCAATCTTTGATTAAAGCGCGCGATTCGGATAGCGCCGCCTCGCTGCAGACCCCACGAACAGCGCCAGGCCGGAGAGGGCAGCAGCCTCGAATGATCATCTCAGCAAGCTATCGAACGGACATTCCCGCCTTCTATGGCGACTGGTTCAACCGTCGCCTCGACGCTGGTTTCTGCGCGGTGAAAAACCCCTATTCCAACCGCATCAGCCAAATACGACTTGATCCGGCGGCGGTGGATGGGTTCGTCTTCTGGACCCGCCGGCTTGGCTCGTTTTTCGAAACCCTGGACCGGCTCCGCGACCAGGGAACCGCCTTCGTGGTGCATTACACCATCACCGGCTATCCCCGGGCGCTGGAGCCCGCGGTGATCGATTGGCGCCGGGCGGTCGAGGAAGTCCAGGCCACGTCCCAGCGTTACGGTCGGCGGGTGATCGTCTGGCGTTACGATCCCGTGTTGCTGACCGACCGGACCCCGGAATCGTTTCACATCGATCAGGTCGGGGCGCTGTCACAGGCCCTGGCCGGCAGCACCGATGAAATGGTTTTGTCTTTCGTGCAGATCTACCGCAAAACCCGCCGCAACACCGAGCGCGCCGCCATTGCACATGGCTTCAAGTGGTCCGATCCGGATCCCGAAACCAAGCTCCGCCTGCTGTCCAGACTTGGGGATATCGCAGCCGGCCACGCCATCCGCCCGACGCTTTGCTCCCAACCGGATTTCGAAACCCCGGCTTTGGTCGGTGCCCGGTGTATTGACGTCAATCGCCTATCGGATATTGCAGGGACGCCTCTGGCGGCGCGGACGAAAGGCAATCGGCCGGGTTGTCTATGTGCCGAATCAAGGGACATCGGCGCCTATGACAGCTGCCCGCATGGCTGTGTTTACTGCTATGCCGTCACGTCCCAGGACGCCGCCAAACGCCGCTACCGCGCCCATGATCCCAACAGTGAGATATTGATTTCCTGATATCAGACCGTGGTGTCGAGATGCCCTGGCACCTCGGCGGCCGGGGCCTTCGACACGCCAACCATGGCCGCCCGCAAAACCCGATCCTCGATCGCGTAGCCGGGCTGCAAAACCTGGACGACGACACCGGGTTCCTGGCCAGAATTCTCGACCTCAAACATCGCCTGATGAAAATTGTAGTCGAATTTTTCACCCATCGGGTCGATCTTGCGAACACCGTTTTTTTCGAACGCGCTCAACAGCTCTCGCTCGGTCATCTCGACGCCGATGATGAGATTGCGCACGGTTTCATCCGTGCTTTCTAAATTTTCCGGCCCGGCATCCAGGGCGCGTCGCAAGTTGTCGGCGGCGGATAGGAGATCCTTGGCGAAATTGCTGATGCCGAACTTTCGCAGCTGATCACGCTCTCGATCGGCGCGTTTACGGACGTTCTCCTGCTCGGCGATGGCTCTTAGCAGCTGGTCCTTGAGTTCGGCGACCTTGGCCTCAAGCTCGGCCTCGCGGGTCAACTCTTCTGAACCGACCTCCGCCTCTTCGGTCCCGGTCTCCCATAGTGCTTCCTCGCCGTTCAACGGCGCATTTTCCGGATCGACGGTTTCGTGATCTTTATCGGACATCATGCCCTCTGCTCGCCTCAATGGTTTTGAATTGGCCCCTCATGTAAGCGATCCCAGCGGATTTGCAAATGTCGGATCACGTCCCGGGGTAAAATCAACCGGTCAATCCAACAAATGACCCACCAGTTTCGAGGTGTAATCCACCATCGGGATAATCCGCGCATAGTTCATGCGGGTCGGCCCGATCACCCCCAAAGCGCCAACCACTTGACGGCGCTGGTCGTGATAGGGCGCGATGATCATCGAACAGCCCGCGTGCTCGAAAAGAAGATTTTCCGAGCCGATGAAAATCTGCACCCCGTCGGCGTCTCCGGTCGCGTCCAACAGGCGAACCATCGATTCCTTGCGCTCCAGCGCCTCGAACAACGCCCGAATGCGTTCCAAATCCTCAATCGCGTTGACGTCCTGCAGCAATTTCGACTGGCCGCGCAGGATCAGCGAGCCGCCTTGAACCCCGCCGGCCCAAAGCGCTACGCCATCGGCGACGAGCCGGTTGGTCAGTGAATCGAGCTCGGTCTTTTCAAGCTCGGTTTCCTCAAGGATCCGGATGCGGGCCTCTTCCATGGTCGAATTGGCCAGCCGCGCATTCATGTAGTTGGTCGCCTGAACGAGCGCCGATGACGGCAAACCGGGCGGCACCTCGATCACCCGGTTCTCGACCAGCCCGGTATCACTCACCATGACCACCAGAGCCCGGTTACTCGACAGCGACACGAATTCGATCTGGCGCAGCGGCGAATCCATTTTTGGCGAAATCACCAGCCCCGCACATTCCGTCAGCCCGGAGAGCACGGCCCCCGCCTCCGCCAGAACCTCGGGGAAGGTGCGGCCGGCGGCCTGGCACTGACCGTCGAGGCTGGCCCGCTCATCCTGGGTAAGATCTCCGCCGATCTCCAGCAAACCATCAACGAACATTCGCAAGCCCAGATCCGTCGGCAATCTGCCGGCCGAGGTATGTGGCGCGAATAGCAGCCCGGCATCCTCCAAATCCGCCATGACGTTGCGGATCGTCGCCGGCGAGAGGCTGGCGCCCATCCGCCGGGACAGCGTGCGCGACCCCACGGGCTCGCCGGTTTGCACAAAGGAATCCACGATGTGCTGAAACACCGCCCGGGACCGTTCATTCAGCGTCAGGATGGTTGAGCTTGCCATCCGGCAACCTAAGAACCGCCCGGCGCTACGTCAACGAGCAAAGCGTTCTCTACCGCCACTGGGCGCGCGAGGACGGGGCCACACGGAACGCCGGGGCCACGCTGGACGTCGAGAGAGCAAACCGATAGGGTCGCGCCGCTTTCATCCCGCGCCACCCGGAGACCTCGAAACAATGGCCACCCCCTCGATCAGACCGTCCGGCCGCGCGCCGGATCAGCTTCGCACCGTCACCCTGGAAACCGGTTTCGCCAAACACGCCGAAGGGTCCTGTCTGATTAAGTTCGGCGACACCCATGTGCTTTGCACGGCCAGTATCGATGACGGCGTGCCGCGTTTCATGAAGGGCCGGGGCCAGGGCTGGGTAACCGCCGAATATGGCATGTTGCCGCGCTCGACCCACACCCGGACCGATCGCGAGGCGGCGCGGGGAAAACAGGGCGGGCGCACCTTGGAGATCCAACGGCTGATCGGTCGCTCGTTGCGCGCGGTAACCGACGCCAAGGGTTTGGGCGAACGCCAGATCCGGATCGATTGCGACGTGCTGCAAGCCGATGGTGGCACCAGAACGGCCTCGATCACCGGCAGCTATGTGGCTCTCTATCAAGCGATGGCGGGGTTGGTCGACTTGGGGGTGCTGAAATCAGTGCCGTTAACCGATCATGTAGCGGCGGTGTCCTGCGGCGTTTATCAGGGCACAGCCGTCTTGGACCTCGACTATCCCGAGGACTCCAATGCCCAGGCCGACGCCAATTTCGTGCTGACCGGCACCGGCGGCATCGTCGAGATCCAGGCGACGGCGGAGGATGAGCCGTTTTCCGGTTCTGAATTCGACTCCCTGATGGCGCTGGCGCGCAGCGGTATCGCCGATTTGGTAAAGCTGCAGAAATCCGCGCTCGGCCTGGACTAATCCAAAGATGACCTCGCAATTGCAGGACCAGACGTTCAAGCGACGGCGGTTCCAGGGTCGGCGGCTGGTTGTCGCCAGCCACAATTCCGGCAAAGTGCGCGAGATCATCGACTTGCTGACGCCCCTGGCCATCGAGGTTGTATCGGCCGGGACGTTGGGATTGCCGGAACCCGAGGAGACCGCCGACAGTTTCGCCGGCAATGCCGAGCTGAAGGCGCGCGCCGCCGCCGTCGGTTCGGGGCTTCCAGCCCTGGCTGATGATTCGGGCCTCGCGGTCGACGCGCTGGGCGGCGATCCCGGGATTTATTCGGCGCGGTGGGCCGGCCCGGCAAAGGATTTCCTCATGGCGATGGCCAAGGTAAATGACGCAATCCTGGAGACTGAGACGCGAACCGGCGTCATCCAGACCCGGAAGGCCCGATTCATCTGCGCCCTTAGCCTGGCCTGGCCCGATGACCATGTGGAGACCGTTCAGGGCGAGGTCGTTGGAAACCTGGTCTGGCCGCCACGCGGCGACGCCGGCTTCGGCTATGACCCGATCTTCGCGCCGGAAGGTCACGCTTTGACCTTCGGCGAGGCCGACCCGGCATGGAAACATTCGATCAGCCATCGGGCCGATGCCTTCGAGAAGCTTCTGACAACGGTTTTTAGGTCCCGGTGATGTCAACCACCGGCGACGACGCCTTCGGCCTTTATGTCCATTGGCCGTTTTGCCTGTCGAAATGTCCGTATTGCGATTTCAACAGCCATGTCTCCGGGTCGGTTGATCACGACCAATGGCGCCGGGCGATGGTGCAAGAGTTGGAGACCATGGCGCCGCGGGTGCGCTCCCAAAACCTGGTCAGCATTTTTTTCGGTGGCGGCACGCCCTCCCTGATGGAGCCGGATACGGTCGCTGAAATTCTAGATACGGCACGCGGACTGTGGTCCGTCGGGCCGGAGGTGGAGATCACCCTGGAGGCCAACCCGACATCGGTCGAGGCGGGTCGATTCAGAGGTTTTCGGGACGCTGGCGTGAATAGGGTTTCGCTCGGTGTGCAGGCTTTGGATGACGACGCGCTGAAATTTCTTGGCCGCGGTCATAGCGCCAGCGAAGCGATCGCCGCCGTGGAGATCGCGCATGCCTGCTTCTCGCGGGTGTCGTTTGATTTGATCTATGCGCGACCGGGCCAGACCGTCACGGATTGGACCCGCGAGCTTGGGCAAGCTCTGGCGCTGGCCGGCGAGCATCTCTCACTCTATCAGTTGACCATCGAGCCGGGCACCGCCTTCCATGCGATCCATCAACGCGGCGGTTTCGCTATTCCCGACGATGACGAAGGCGGCGCGCTTTTCGAGGCAACCGGAGAGACCTTGGCAAGGGCAGGGTTGCCGGCTTATGAGATTTCAAATCATGCCCGGCCAGGCGCTGAATGCCGCCACAATCTGGTGTATTGGCGGGCCCAGGACTATCTCGGCATCGGCCCCGGCGCGCATGGGCGGTTGACCAATACGGCTGGCCAATGCCGCGCCCTGAGGACACATCGGGCGCCGGCGGTTTGGCTGGAACGTGTCGAACGTGATGGCCATGCAATCACTGAGGAGACCGCCATTGTCCCCGAGGAGCGGCTGACCGAAGTGTTGATGATGGGCCTGCGGCTGCGCGAAGGCGTGTCGCGGGACCGGCTGCGGCGCGAAACCGGTCGGACGGTGGAGGCCCTGTTCGATCCTACGATGCTCACCGACCTGATAGGCGCCGGTTACATTGAAATTACCGATACGGTTCTGCGCGCCACGCCACCAGGCCGTCAGCGCCTGAACGCCGTTCTTGCA
>JAQBUJ010000625.1 GCA_027623845.1 Pseudomonadota bacterium | reverse complement strand
CATTCGGTATTGGCCTGAAAGCCGCCGGCCGCCAGGACCACCGACTTGGCGGAGACTTCCTTGATCTTGCCTTCATGGCGGATCTTCACCCCATGAACCTTGGCGCCGTCGGTGAGCAGGTCGAGCGCGCGGGCCTCGAACAGGATGTCGACCCCCCGGTCGCGGGCCGATTTCCATTGTGCTTCCACCAGGCCGGGGCCGCCGCCGACCGACTCGACGGTGAGTCCGCCCCAAACCACGAAACGCCCATCGACCTTGAAGGCTTGCCGGCCCCAGATCGGCGCGAAGCGCACGCCCTTGCTGCTCAGCCATTTCAAGGTGTCGAAGCTGTTTTTGACCAAGATCTCGACCAGTTCGGGATCGGTGCGAAACTCGGTCACCCGGAACATGTCGTCGAAGAACTGATCTTCGGTATAGGTGCCGAAATCGGTGATCGCGCACTCGGCGTCGGTCAGATCGGGCATCAGCTCGCGCAGATCATCGACACCATTATAGACGGTGCGGATCGCGCCGGCGGTGAACCTGGTGTTGCCGCCGCCCAGCTCTTCCGGCGCGGTTTCCAGGACCAATACCTTGGCGCCACTTTCCTCGGCCGCCAGGGCAGCGCACATGGCGGCATTTCCGGCGCCGACAACCACGACATCGTATTTCATCATCTCATCCTTCTTCGTTCCGGGCCGCTAAGCCTCTGGGTCGCGTGACATCTCCCGGAGAGGCCGCGACGGCGAGTGATCTAGCATTGTGCACGATTGTATACAATGCGCCTAACTGTCGCGGCTTGCTGTTCGTTATGGCGCTCTTGCGGGCTATATGTTTTTCACTCATACAGCGTCAAACTTATCAGCAGGCGACAATGAACTTTCCCGAGCGGTTGATCGACGGTTACCGAGCCTTCAGAGGCGAGCGGTTTTCCCATGAGCAGAAGCGGTACAAACAGCTGGCGGATCAGGGCCAAACGCCCGAGGTCATGGTGATAGCGTGCTGTGATTCACGCGCGGCTCCGGAAATCATCTTCGACGCCGCTCCGGGCGAGATCTTCGCCGTGCGCAACGTCGCGAACCTGGTGCCGCCCTATGAACCGGATGGCGCCTATCACTCCACCTCAGCCGCCCTAGAGTTCGCCGTCCAAAGCCTCAAGGTTAAGAGCATCGTTGTCATGGGACATGGTCGCTGCGGTGGCATCGCGGCGGCGTTGAATCCGACTGAAGAACCTCTCTCACCGGGTGATTTCATCGGCAAGTGGATGGATCTTCTTAAGCCCGCAGCCGCCGCGATATCGTCGGGAGGGTGGATGACCAGGTCGGAACAGCAAAGAGCGCTTGAGCGCGTCTCAATCCGCTATTCAATCGACAATCTCCGCACGTTTCCTTGCGTTAAAATTCTCGAGGATAAAAAAAGACTCTCGTTGCATGGCGCCTGGTTCGACATCGCCGATGGGGCGCTATGGACCATGGATGCCGAAACCGGTGATTTCACCCCGGCGGGTTAAGCGCCCTCGCGTGGATCTATGAGCGCTGTCTACGAGCGCTCAGGGAGATGACTGAGCTGACCAACCGTCTCGCCGACGAAAGGGCAGTCTCGGCTTCTATCCGCCGTCTCGGGCCTTGCGTTTCCGCCGAACCGGCATCAAATTCCAGAGCCCCATCAACTGGATCGCCCCGTGACCGACACCCTCGACTCTCTGCTTGGTGAGATCCGCGCCTGCCGGCATTGCGCCGCGCATTTACCGCTAGGCCCACGGCCGGTGGCGGTCGCCAATCCAGCGGCGCGATTGTTGATCATCGGTCAGGCGCCGGGGACCCGGGTGCACGAGACCGGCATTCCCTGGAACGACAAGTCCGGTGACCGGCTGCGCGAATGGCTCGATATCGACAAACCGACATTCTACGATCCCGAGAAAGTGGCGATCATGCCGATGGGTTTTTGCTATCCTGGCGTACTGGCGAGCGGTGGTGACGCGCCGCCGCGAGCCGAGTGTGCGCCGCTCTGGCATGAACGGCTGCGGGCGCATTTGCCCAACGTCGCGTTGACCCTGCTGGCCGGCATGTACGCCCAGGCGTATTATCTGGGCAAGGCGCGCAAGAAGACCCTGACCGCGACCGTGGAGGCTTGGCGTGATCACGGGCCAAGCGTCATACCACTGCCACATCCGTCCTGGCGGTCGGGCAATCTGCTGAAGAAGAATCCTTGGTTCGAAACCGACCTGCTGCCGGATCTACGGGCGCGGGTGCGAAAGCTGATTTGAGCGGTAAAAGGAAAACCCATGAACGATACCCCAGCGGCCCGACATATCGCCCGTGTGGTTACCGCCCATCAACAGCGCGAAGGCGCCGGCTTTCTGGTGCGTCGCCCGGTGCCGACGGCGGGTCTGGACCAGGTTGATCCGTTCCTGATGCTCGACGAGGTTGGGCCGGTAACCTATGCGCCGGGTCAGGCGATCGGCGCCCCGGATCATCCGCACCGTGGCTTCGAGACGGTCTCCTACATTCTGTCGGGGGAAAAACTGCACGAGGATTCGACGGGTAAGACCCAGTTGATCGGGGCCGGCGACGTGCAATGGATGACCGCCGGCGCCGGTATCGTGCATTCTGAGCTGCCGGGACCGAATTTCAAGGCGTCAGGCGGCTT
>JAQBUJ010000624.1 GCA_027623845.1 Pseudomonadota bacterium | reverse complement strand
GGCCGGATGTTGCTGACTGCGTTAGGTCCGGGGTTCTCCGCCGGCTTTTGCCTTTTGGAGTGTTAAGATGCCTGGTACGCCCGGCGTGTTTCATTTGCTGCTAGCGGTGGTTGTGCTGCAGCGCATATGGGAGCTTTGGCTGGCGCAGCGTAACACGCACCGCTTGCTGGTGATCGGCGCCACCGAATACGGGAGCGGTCACTATCCGCTGTTCATTGTGCTGCACGCTGGTTGGTTGCTGACATTGGCGATCATCGCGCCGCTGGACACGCTGATAAACTGGCCGGTGCTGTTGGCTTTCGTGGTCTTGCAGGCCGGTCGGGTTTGGGTCATCACCTCTCTCGGTCGCTATTGGACAACCCGCATCCTCACGATTCCCGGCGTACCCTTGGTCCGGCGCGGGCCGTATCGGTGGGTACGTCATCCGAACTACATGATTGTCGCCTTGGAGCTGCCGCTGTTGCCGCTGGTGGCCGGGCAATGGCAAGTCGCAGCCGTCTTCGGCGTCCTGAACCTTTTGCTCCTGGCCTATCGAATGCGCTTCGAAGACCGGGTGCTGGCGGAACGCCGGGCGCTCGAAAGCTGGTCAGTTGATGGGGGCGCCGACTGAAAGAGCGTTCTGGAATCAGGGCGACCGGGGCGCTAAACGATCCCGGCTAGAGCCCAGCGTCGCTCTCCCAGTAATCTTTATTCAGTGATTTCAACAGCTCGTCATGGCTTTTGCTGAGGCAGCCGCGAAGCCGGACCTTGTAGCCTTTGTCAGCGTAGTGATTGCACCGATCATAGGTATCACGCGCCGTTTCCACGCCCTCGGGGGTCAGCTCGCGGATCAAGGTATTGTCGATGGATTTGTTCCAAATCTGGTGCCGCACCTTGGTTGGCGTGGTGCCTTGTGGCGGCAGCAGGTTGATCAGCCGGGTCATGATGACGGCGGCGTCGGCGCGTGGGTTTGAGTGCTCGAAGAAACCTTCGGCGGCGAAGCGGCGCGGGCCGGTGGCGATTTCCAGGTCCTGCTCATGTGTGGCGTTGGCGACGCCTTCCGGCAATCGTGGCACCAGGGCGACGTGGCGCGGCACCAGCACCGAGATTGATTTCGGGTTGAGCGACGCCAGCCGCCGGGTTTGTAAGCTGACCCGGACCGAGGTGTATTCTCCCTCGCTGGTGAATTCGAGCAGCCCGGCAGCGGAAAATCTCGTCGTGCCGCCATCGACGTCTTGCACGACAAGGGTCAGATCGCCTGCGCCGGCCAGATCATACTGTTGACCGGCGGTTGGCTTCGGGCGCTTTTCCTGCATGCAAAAGGCGCTAAAGAATCCGGTGCAGGTTCCGTCGACACAGTTCAGCGGCGCCGGTCGCTTGCTGGCGATCAGGCCGAGAACTTGCGGCGCCTCGCTGCTCGCCGCGCTGGCCGCCGAGGCGGCGGCGATCGACAGGGTAAAAATGGCGGCGGTCGCCAGCACGGTCATTCTCGGAATCATGGCCTGATCCTTCCCTCGAAATGATGACGACGGCAGGTATTCGTGACTTTAAGGTCGCATTTACCGATGGTCTCGTCAAACTTCTGTGAGCGGCGTGTTAGGGGCAATATATCGGGCGTCGGACCGCCGAATTCCAGCCTGTCAGGCCGGTTTTTGCGATTTCGGTCCAGATCTGGACCGGCGGCGACAAGGTCTTGTTGCCCATCCAGAAGATCCGCGCCTACATCATGCACCGCAAGTTGGTTTCCTGGTTTCAAACATTTGGTGAAAAATCAAAGAGTTAGTGAGTATATCCAATACCGAAAACCATAAATGCGTGGAATTTCGCGTATTTTTTCGAAGCCAAGGCTCCGGTACAGCGCCTGGGCTTCGGTCATTGCCTCGCTGGTGTGCAGACCGAAAGTTTCCACACCATCGGCGCGGGCGAGGTCCAGGCAGGTGGTGACCAGCGCTCGGGCGGCGCCACGACCGCGAAACCGGGGCGGTACGGCGAGGACCCGCATGAAGGCCCAGTCATCGGGGAACCGATCCTGTTTCATCGCGCCCGGCGCACAATAAACCACCGACCCGAGCATCCGGCCTTCCTCTGTCGCGACCAGTAACTCGCCGCCATTGCGCAATTGAGTGGTCGCCGAGACACCGCGTTCCAATTCCGGCCACAAGCCCGGCGCCATGTGCGGTTCGAACTGTTTGAACGCCTCAACCGCCAACGCGGCGGCGACTTCGTATTCTTCCAGATAGGCGTGACGGATACTGGGCATCGCAGCGCTCGATTGCTTCAAAGGATGTGGAGATCGGGTCGAACCACCTTAGCCGTCCAGGACGCCAAGCGACTATCCCTCCACGCGCACGCCGAATTCAAGGCCCGCATCGGTCAGCCATGCCCATAAATACGGCGCGAAACTAGCCCGCACCAGGATGTCGTAGCGCGGCGTTTCGTCAACCTGCCAGAAGGTCACTTGGGCTTTTGCAAGATGGGTTTGCGCGGATTGGTCGACGCCAAAGACCCGGCGGTGCAGATCAATGGCGCAACCCTTGGCCAAGACTGCGCGCGCGGCGGCACCGGACAACCGGATGATCGTGGAGTGATCGCTAACATCGGTGATCGCATGGTGGGTGCCGGCGCGCGCGCCTGCCAAAGCGCTCTCCAGC
>JAQBUJ010000623.1 GCA_027623845.1 Pseudomonadota bacterium | reverse complement strand
GTGGTCGACGATCGCCGGCATCCGGTTGTTCGGGCTGATCTTCAGAAACGCCGGCTTGAACTGATCGCCCTTGCCGATGTTGACCGGATGGGTGGTGTAGTCCAGGCCCAGCTCTTCCAGCAGGATCGCGACCTTCCAGCCGTTCGGGGTGGGCCAATAGTAGAAATCGAGCATGCCGGTTACTCCGCCGCTTGTCGTTTGCTGGGGCCGCCGATCACGCCATCGGCGGCCAGCTTGGCGATTGTTTCGGAGTCATAACCGAGCTGGCGCATGGCGTCCTCGGTGAATTCTCCAAGCATCGGCGCCCCCCGGGTGATTTCCGGCGGGGTGTCCGAAAACAGCGCCGCCGGTCGGGCCTGACGCAACCGGCCGGCCTCGGGATGATCATATTCAGCGATGGTCTCATTGGCTTGGATCTGCGGATGATACATCACGTCGCGCCGGCGCAGGATCGGCGCCGAGGGCACGTCAGCGGCCTCCAGAACCGCCAACCATTCCGTCGCCGCTTTGGTCAACAGCACCTCCTGGGTCATCCCCAGCCGGTCATTGATATTGGCGTGCCGCAGCGCCGGGGTCAGGAACCGGGGGTCCTGCAGCCATTCCGGGCGCTCCAGCGCGTGGGCGAGGCTTTTCCATTGCTTGTCGGTATTGACCGCGACGCTAATGTAATCAGTTTTCGTCTCGTAGATCAGATCGATAAAGCTTTGGGCCTTTTCCTGGGGGAACTCGCCGTCGACGAAGGTCTGGCTGGCCATGTCGGAATGCCAGAGGAAATTCACCACGCTGTCGAGCATCGATAGACGCACATGCTGGCCCTTGCCCGTGCGCTCACGCGAGAGCAGCGCGGCGGTGACCGCCTGGGCCGCCATCACGCCGGTCAGCTTGTCGGGAACGATGGTCCGCACCAGCCGGGGCCGGGCGTCGTCGGCGCCGCCCTGGATCGTCGTCAACCCGGAGAGCGCCTGAACCAGCGGGTCATAGACCGGGCGCTGGGCATAGGGGCCGCGATCGCCAAAGCCGCTGATCGAGACATAGATGATCTCCGGCGCGATTTGCCGCACCACGTCTTCGCCCAGGCCAATGCGCTCGATGACGCCGGGGCGCATGTTCTGGATGAACACATCGGCGCCCTCCAGCAGCTTCTTCACCAGATCCATGCCGCGCTGGTCTTTGGTATTGACCGCGACCGAGCGCTTGGAGCGATTGTTGTTCAGGAACGAGGCGGAAAAGCCGCCCTGACGGTTCGACATGGCGCGGGTGAAGTCGCCGCCGCTGGGGTTCTCGATCTTGATCACCTCGGCGCCCTGGTCGGCCAGCATCATCGTCGCCAGGGGGCCGGAAATAACGCTGGTCATGTCGATCACACGAAAACCTGCAAGCGGGCCGGCCATGGGCTGCTCCGTTCTTTGAAACTGTAGCAATACTTTGTATCGCGTTTGTCGCGCCAAAGGTGAGCAATCCCAACGCCGCGCGCAAGCCCCGGAACAAGAAGGCTCCTGTTCCACCGCTTCACGAATGGCGGTGCGGTGAATAATTTCAGTCCGCCGGCCCGGGCCGCTATCCCCGACGCTTCGAGACGGTGAAACCCGAGGCGTGATGGCGCCGCCGCTTGACCCCAGGCGACGGACTGGCAAGATCCCGGCGTTGCTTATCAGCAAAGCTGGCGGGGAAGACGTAAATGGCCAAGGCGCTTGAGGGAATTCGCATACTGGATCTGAGCCAGGTGCTCGCCGGACCGTTCTGTGGCCAGCAGCTTGCCCTGCTCGGCGCCGATGTGATCAAGGTGGAACCGCCGGAGGGCGGCGACCAGATGCGCAGCCGGGTGCTGCCGAGCCGGCTGGCCTCCAAAGGCATGGCGGCGGGGTTCCTGACGATGAATATCGGCAAGCGCAGCCTGGCGATGGATCTCAAATCCGACAAGGGCAAGGCGATCCTGGCCGATCTGATTCGCGGCGCCGATGCGATCATTCACAATTTTCGGGCCGGCGTCGTCGACCGGCTTGGCCTGGATTATGAAAGCGTGCGGGCGATCAATCCGGGCATCGTCTATACGGTGATCTCCGGCTTTGGCCGTACCGGTCCCAAGGCTGGTGACGCCGCCTATGACGGCGCGGTTCAGGCCGCCGCCGGGATGATGGCGAATAACGGCACCGACGAGAGCGGGCCGCTGCGCACCGGCTATTTCCCAGTCGATATGATGAGCGGCATGGTCGCCGCCTTCGCCACCACGGCGGCCCTGTTGCGCAAGCAACGCACCGGCGAGGGGCAGATGGTCGATGTCGCCATGCTCGATTGTGCGATCGCGCTGCAGGCGGCGAATTTCGGCCGCCACCTGGTCGATCAAACCCCGGATAACCGGATCGGCAATCAATCGGCGACCGGTATCCCGACGGCGAACAGCTTTCCCGCCGCCGATGGCGCGCTATTGTCGGCGGCGATCATGCCGAACCATGTCCAGGGCTTTTTCGACGAGCTTGGCATCGGCGATCTTCTCAATGACCCGAAATTCGCCACCCCCGCCGCGCGGGTCGAGAACAAGGAGCTGGTGCGCGCGGCGATGATCGAAGCACTGAGCAAGGATCATGCCCAGAATTGGGAGGATCGGCTGGCGGCGCGCGGGGTGCCGATCGCCA
>JAQBUJ010000622.1 GCA_027623845.1 Pseudomonadota bacterium | reverse complement strand
ACCTCCGGGGACATCGCAAACAACAACCCCAACCACCGCCCCGGCGGTAACGGTAGAGCGCTCAGCCGCCAACTCGCCGCCCAGTGCTGCCGCAACGAACCCGGCGACACCAAATCCAACCCAACGCGGCCAGGCCGCATCATTGGCCAACCCTTCGCCAGACAGCCTCAATCGGCCGCCTCCAAATCCAGGGGCAACCAGCCCGGCGACAATCAATGCTGGGGCCTCTAACCCGCCCTCAAACCTAAGCAGAAGTGACGCGCCAACCACCCCTGCCGCTTCAGCCCATCCTGGACAAACCGCCAGCGCTCGGGTTGGTTCCGTGCCGATATCTCCGGTAACCTCCCCCGCCACGTCCCCCGCCACGCCCCCGTCTGGGGCATCACCTGCAGTATCCCCAGGCCCTTCTCCGGCCACCGCCGCCTCAACCGCCGGCGCGAGCCCGGTCCCCGGACCAAACAACGCCGTTTGGCAACTCTCCCAGATCCAGCGGACCGATGTCCGGATCCACTCCGTCCAACATCCCGACGCCTCAGCCAGCAACGCAGCGGCGGCGGCTCAAGGTCCGGTTGTCAGCGGCACGGTCGTCGGCCTTTCCAATTCCGGTCAAGCCATCCTGGCCACACCGAGGGGGCTGATTACCCTGGCTGGCCAAGCTGATTTTCCGCCGGGCAGCCGGGTCAGTATCGAATTTCTGGAAACCTCGACACGCGCCGCAGCCGCTCGGATGGCAACGCCACCGCCGGCCCCGCTGACCCATTTGGCCCAGCATTGGGAAGCTTTGGACCAGGCGATCCGGCTATTGGAGGCCGCTAACCCGGTCGCGGCGAACCAGATCACCCAGAACCATGTAGCCCGCCCTGGCCCACAGCTGACGGCGGCAATGGCCTTGTTCATTACCGCGGTGCGCGGCGGTGATCTGCGGGCCTGGCTCGGCGAGGACAGCACCCGAGCCATTGATCGGTTGCGCGGTCAATTCGGCGCCACCTTGCGCGAAGATTTCGGCACCATGCACCGCGCCAGTGAGCCAACCGAGAGCGGTTGGCGGGCTTTTTTCATCCCGCTGCTCGACGAGGGCCAGCTGAACCAGATCCGCATGTTTTTAAACCAAGAGAACAACCCCGAAGGTGATGGAGAAGACCGGGATGATCCGAGAACTCATTTCATCGTCGATCTTTCATTGAGCCAGCTTGGCGATCTGCGGATCGATGGCACGGTCAAGCAAAAGAACGTTGATTTGCTGGTTCGCTCGCTCAAGGCGTTGCCCGATAGGATGCGCCAGGATATCCGCGAGATCTTTACCAACACCCTGGCGCGGACCGGAATTGAGGGCCAATTGGCCTTTCGCACCCACAAGGCGCTGCCGGCGCTTCCCATTGAGGCGCTGCACGGGTACCAAGACGGCCATACCTCCGACCTTCATATTTGATGGAAACGCCATGCGGCCCAAGGCCATTCTTTTCGACCTCGACGACACGTTGATCTCTCCACACCTGCATCGAACGATCTTTTGGCGCGATGCCTTCACCGACGTATGGCGGGATGCCCATGGCGACGGCGCTGATCTACCCGACGACCTTGAAGACATGGTCCTGGGTATCGATGGATCGGCAAAGCACTTTTGGTCCGACCCCGGACGTCACCGGACCGGACGCCTAGACCTGTCAATGGCGCGCTTCGAGATCTTGAATGGTGGATTGAATCAGCCGGATCGGTTCCATAAAGATCTTCGCTGGGCCATCGCCGAACGTTGTGGCGCGCTGATGTTCGAACGCACCAGCCTGTATCCCGACGCGATTGAAACCCTTGAAGCGCTTAAAGACGAGGGGATCGCCCTAGCGCTGATCACCAATGGCGCTTCCGACGCCCAGCGCGCCAAAGTTAATCGGTTTGAGCTGGAACCACATTTCCTGCACATCCAAATCGAAGGCGAGGCAGGCATCGGCAAACCGGAGCCGGAAGCCTATCACCAGGCCATGGCCGCGCTGGGCACCGGGCCGGAAGAGTGTTGGATTGTCGGCGACAATCTGGAATGGGAGGTCGCGGCACCGCAACGGCTTGGCATTTATTCTATCTGGCGTGATCCACGCGGCGACGGCGCATTGCCGAGCGATACGACAGTGACTCCGGACCGGGTGGTCACCAAATTGACGGATCTACTGGACTTTAATCAATAAAACCGGGATGCGCCTGGCTATACGAGCGCGCGTAACGGGTCCAGGGCAGACCATAACCGTAACAGGTCACGCGCGGGGCGCCGGGTTGGCGGCGTTCCGGCGGCCATGTCTTGAAAGCTGCCCCAAACGCGTTACCGATGGCGCGAAATCGCTCCTGCAGCGGCAAATCATCGGCATATCGCCCAGCCAGCCGATCGATCAATTCCCGGCCCGCCGCCAGTAATTCATCCGGCGTATTCTCCAACAGATCAATCTGCCGGCGCTCCAGCTCCTCGCTCGACGTGACACAGGACATGCCTTCGAACAGCAATTCTCGATAACTCAGGCCGCGACCGCGGCGCCTGCAGTGATAGGTCTTGAAAAGCAGCAAGTCGTTGGGATGTAACCAGACATGGTGCGTGGCGGCGCAATTCGCCCGCAGCATCGGGGTACCCAGAAGCCGACAAATCGCTTCCGGACCGGAATCGCAAGCGATTGCAAAATCCGCCCGA
>JAQBUJ010000621.1 GCA_027623845.1 Pseudomonadota bacterium | reverse complement strand
CGAAGATAAGGACGAGATCCGCCTACTTCGGGACCGGTATCACGGCTGCATCAATGACGGTCGGTTTGGCGAGATCGTTGATCTGTTCACCGACGACGCGAGGGTCGAGCTTGGTTATCTCGCAACGTATGAGGGGCGGGCCGCGATCAATGCCGGGTTCAGCGGCATGGGCGAGCGCGAGCGCTTTTATATCAAGCAGTTCATTCACAGTCACCGGATCGAGGTGGCCGGCGATACCGGCGGCGGGGGCTCTTATTTGGAGGCGCGCTATGGGCGGTTCGGCACCTCGTATCTGGTCAGCGGGCGCTATGACGATGTCTATCGCCGGGTCGATGGGCGATGGTTTTTCACGTCCATGGTGGCGGTCTTCTATTACACCGTGCCGGACGGCGTCGGTTGGACCGGGGATGAACTGCACTATTTGAAGCCCAAGTAGTCCTGTATTTGAAGTCGAAATGACCCTGGCGCCGAGGACGCATAAGCCAGAGAAATAGCGGCGTTGAGGCAAAGCGCCGAAATTCGTATCTGCTATGGGATCACGTGAAATATCACGAAAACGTCAAAAAGGTCGCATTGACTGACCTATTTTGCAGTGCAATATGTACGTCAGTAATTCTGACCTTTCGGACATCCTCGAATGATCAATGCACTGCGCAATGCGATGCTCGTGGCGCTAATGGCGGCCCCGTTTTTCTGGGCCTTGTCGAGGCTGTGCTGGAATTGCTAATCCAGCGTTGAGGAAACCTAAGGATATCTTGGCTTTCAGGTTGCGGTGCCACCGTCAATGGAGCAACACTTGCTTCAGCGAAACCGCAGTTGTGCCGGTTGATTTTCAGCCGGCAATGAAAGGCCTCGATCATGTCTCTGGATCAGGATTCCGTCTCTCTAAACCGTGATTTCAAGGTCGTCGGTAGCCGCCCGATCCGCCCCGATGGGGTCGATAAGGTGACCGGACGGGCCAAATACGGCGCCGATCTCAGCGCCCCCGACATGCTGATCGCCAAGGTGCTGCGCAGCCCGCACGCCCATGCGCGCATCAAAAGCATCGATACATCCAAGGCGATGGCATTACCCGGGGTGAAGGCGGTGGTCACTGCGGTGGATTTCGGCAGTGTGCGCCGCAGCCTGCGGGCGGTGCTGGAAAACTGCATGGCCCAGAGCAAGGCCTTGTATGAGGGTCATGCCGTGGCGGCGATCGCGGCGGTGAATGGCGAGGTCGCGGACGCGGCGCTGGAACTGATTAGGGTTGATTACGAGGTCCTGGCGCATGTGACCGATGTCGAGGCGGCAATGGCCGGCGACGCGCCGCTGCTACACGAGGATATGATCACCCAGGGCATCGACCCGGCGCCGACCAAGCCGTCCAATATCGCGCAATTTCTGGAACTTGGTCACGGTGATGTCGCCAAGGGGTTTGCGGCGGCCGACGTGGTGATCGACCGCTCGTTCAAGACCGAGGCGACGCATCAGGGCTATATCGAACCGCATGCGTGTCTCGCCAGCGTCGCCCAGGATGGCATGGCCGAGCTTTGGTGCTGTACTCAGGGGCATTTCGTGGTGCGCGATACCTGCGCCCAACTCTGCGACATTGATGCCTCGCGGCTCAGGGTCACCGCCTCGGAGATCGGCGGCGGGTTTGGCGGCAAGACCACGGTGTTCATCGAACCGCTGGCGCTGATGCTGTCAAAAAAATCCGGCCGGCCAGTAAAAATCGTGATGAGCCGGGAAGAGGTTTTCAAGGCCACGGGGCCGACCTCCAGCACGATGATGAAAGTGCGGATCGGCGCTACCAAGGATGGTCGGATTACCGCCGGCGCGGCGGAGCTTTGCTATCAGGGTGGAGCGTTCCCCGGCGCGCCGATTGAGTTCGGCGCGATGTCGGCCTTCGCCTGCTATGACCTGGAAAATCTGCATGTCTCCGGTTACGACGTGGTGGTCAACCGACCGAAACAGGCGGCCTATCGGGCGCCGGGAGCGCCGATGTCGACCTTCGCGGTGGAAAGCGTCGTCGATGAAATGGCGGCGAAGCTGGGCCTTGACCCGGTGGAGTTTCGGCTGAAGAACGCCTCCAGTTCCGGCAGCAAGTCGGCCTATGGCCCGAAATTCGGCACAATCGGCCTGGCCGAAACCTTGCGCGCCGCCAAGGCGCATCCGCATTACACCGCGCCGCTGAAGCCGGGCCAGGGTAGGGGAATTGCTTGCGGGTTCTGGTTCAACTTTGGCGGGCAGACCAGTGTGTCGATGAACCTGCAAATGGACGGCACGGTTAACCTGTCGCTTGGGACGCCGGATATCGGCGGCTCACGGGCCTCGATGTGCCTGATGGCGGCCGAGGAGCTAGGCATCCCCTATGACAAGGTCAGGGCGATCATCGCCGACACCGCTTCGCTCGGTTACAACGACACCTCCGAGGGCAGCCGGGTGACGTTTTCCGCCGGGATGGCGACGATAGCAGCGGCGCGGGATGCTGTTGCCAAACTGTGCCAACGGGCGGCGCTGATTTGGGATATCCCGGTCGATGCCGTGCTCTGGGAGAACGGTGAAGCCAAGCCTTCCGGCGCCAATGCCGGCGACTTTGATCCGCTGTCGCTGGCCGACATCGCGGTCAAGTCCGGCAATACCGGCGGGCCGATCGCCGGGCATTCGGAAATCAACGCCGACGGCGCCGGGGTCA
>JAQBUJ010000620.1 GCA_027623845.1 Pseudomonadota bacterium | reverse complement strand
AATCCTGGAGCTTCGCCGGATCGAGGCGAATATCGTCAAGCCAATCTACGACGAGATGGTCGAGCGTCTGGGGGACGAACAAGCTCAGGCGATTCTCGGCGCGGCGATCGAAAAAGCGGCGATCGAGCAGGGCGCCTCAATGGCGGCGGAATCGCCGGGCGGACCCAGCCTGCGGGCGTTTATCGATCTGTTCGAGCGCTGGAAGGCGGGCGGGGCGCTTGAGGTCGAGGTCAAGCACGAAGCGGACGATCGATTTGACTTCAACATCACCCGGTGCCGCTACTCCGAGATGTACAAGGAGATGGGGATGGGCGATATCGGCCACTTGCTTTCTTGTGGTCGCGACGGCTCGTTCTGTACCGGCTATGATCCGAGCATCAAGCTAGAGCGGACTCAGACCATCATGAGCGGCGCCAGCCATTGCGATTTTCGTTACACCGTCGAGAAGTAGGTTTGGCGTGAGACGGGCGGTTTCCCAAATTGCCGGAGCCGCGATAGCGCTCCTCGTTACCGCTTGTTCGCCGTTCCGGGTCGCCGATATGTTGGCGCCGAAGAACGGTTACGAGCGCGAAACCGGTATCGCCTATGGTGACCTGGGTCGTCAGAAGCTCGACATCTATCGCCCGAGCCAGCCGAATGGCGACGACGCGATCATCGTGTTCATCTATGGCGGCTCCTGGCGCATGGGCAACCGGGCCGACTACCGTTTCGTCGCCCAGCCCTTCGCAGCGGCCGGATACACCACCGTTATCCCCGATTATCGACTGTACCCGCAGGCCCGGTTCCCCGATTTCGTGCGCGATATCGCGGCGGCCCTGGCTTGGATTCAGCGCGAGATGGTCGGCAAGGGTAAGCCGCCGCGTATCGTCCTGGTCGGCCATTCCGCTGGCGCTCATACTGCCGCGCTTCTGGCCCTGGATCGGCGTTACCTGGAGGCGGAAGGACTATCGCCGGATATCATCAAGGGATGGGTTGGCCTCGCCGGACCCTATGCGTTTGATCCGATCAAGACCAAGTCGACCACCGCGGTTTTCGCCACCGTGCGGGACGATGTGCGCCAGGCCCAGCCGTTGACTTTTGCCCGCGGCGACGCGCCGCCAGCGCTCTTGCTGCACGGGTCGAGCGACGGCACCGTCTATCCGTGGAACTCCGAGATGCTGGAGCAGGCGATCAAGGCCAAAGGCGGGCGCGTGAGCTACCAGCCGCTGGATAACATCGGACATATCGCCATCGTGGTGTCGATAGCCAAACCTGGGCTCGGCGGCGCGCCGGTGCTTAAGGAGATTGCGACTTTTATCCGCGGCCTGTAGTGGGCTGCATGAGCGTGTCGACCAGCCGTGGAGTGAGCAAGTGAAGCTCGAAATTTTCGCCGCCCTGTCGCGAATGAAGAAAACCCTCGGCCCAAGCGGCTATTTCGAGGACCCGGTCGATACGCAAAAATACCGGCGCGACTGGCGCGGCAATACCGAGGGCGAGGCGCTCTTGGTGGCGCGTCCGGCCACGACCGAGGAGACGGCTGATGTGGTGTAGACCGCCCGCGAGGCAGGCGTCGCCATCGTCCCGCAAGGCGGCAATACCGGGTTGGTCGGCGGTTCGATTCCGACCGAGCTGCGAGCGACCATCGTTTTGTCCCTGGAGCGGATGAACCGGGTTCGATCGCTCGACGGCGACAATTACTCGATGATCGCCGAAGCGGGCTGTGTCATCCAACGGATGCAGGAAGCCGCGCGCGAGGTCGATCGGTTGTTCCCGTTGTCATTGGCGTCAGAGGGCAGCAGCACGGTCGGCGGCACCTTGTCGACCAATGCCGGCGGCAATCAGACCATCCGCTTTGGCAACGCCCGCGAGCAGGTGCTCGGCCTGGAGGTGGTGTTGGCCGACGGCACGGTGCTGGAGGATCTCAATACCCTGCGCAAGAACAATACCGGCTATGACCTGAAGCAGATGTTCATCGGCGCCGAGGGGACGCTCGGTATTATCACCGCCGCCGCGTTCCGGCTGATGCCCGGCCCGAAGGCGACCGAGACCGCGATGCTGGCGCTCCCCAGCCCGACGGCGGCGCAAAAGTTGCTGGCGATGGCGCGGGAATTGTCCGGCGATCAGGTGCTGGCCTTTGAGTTGATGCCGCGCGAATCGGTGCAGATGGCGCTTGACCATATCGACGGTGTCATTGATCCGTTGGCCGCGCCCTCGCCCTGGTATGTGCTGCTTGAATTGGCGTCGGCGTCGCCGATCGATGATTTGCGCGGCAAGCTGGAGACGGTGTTTGAGCGGGCCATGGAGCAGGGGCTGGTTACCGACGGGGTGATCGCCGAGAGCCTGCAACAGCGCGCCCAACTCTGGCGCCCGCGCGAGGAACAGGCCGAGGCGGGGCGCAAATCCGGTGGTTTCGGCCTGACCTTCGATCTGTCGATCCCGGTCGGCCGGGTCGCCGAATTTCTGGAGTATTCACGGGGGCGTCTGGCCGAAGAGGTTCCGGGGCTTCGCTTCAACACCATGGGCCATATGGGTGACGGTAATATTCACTACAGCGTCAAGAAGCCCCTGGATCTCGACGAAGCGGTCTGGGAGCAGCGCAAGGCCGGCTTGTCGGACATGGTGCTCGGCATGATCAGGGATTACGGCGGCAGTTTTTCGGCGGAGCATGGCATCGGCTCGGAGAAGCGCCAGACCCTGGC
>JAQBUJ010000619.1 GCA_027623845.1 Pseudomonadota bacterium | reverse complement strand
ATAAGGGTCCAACGTTATCCGCCTCGCTTTAGCTAGCCTGGCGGCGTTGGCGCCAGCGGTCCTCCGTTCTCGGATTTCCGACGACCCCTTGTTGATATTTCGGATCACCCGATCCTGCCGGGTTAGGAGCAAGGACGAGGCCAACTTGGCACGACCTCGTATCATTTTGATTTTAAAGAATAATTTTTATTGGCGCTGAAATACTGAGCGTGATTTTTTCGCACCAGAACCGCGCGGTGGAAAAATTTACCATGGTCAAGCGTCAGGAATTGCCGGGTTCGTCATGGGGAAGATGTCCGGTCGCCAGAAAAAATCGGACAGCCTCACAGGTTCTGGCAATCGCCAGCCCGGTATCCAATGCCTCGTCGTGGCGCATGACCGGGTAAAGGTTTGCAAAGAGCGGATCGCGTTTATCGCCACAATGAAAATTTGATTTTTCCATGCCGATCGTCGGCACGCCCACGGCACACGCCAACTGGCATGCCGCCGTGGCTGGGGAAATCACTAGGTCCAGACCGGACATCAAACCGGCCACCCGGTCCAGCTCCCGGGTCTGGTCCAGATCCGGGAAATCGTGGATCACCACGCCAAGCTCTGTCCGGACCCGCTCTATCTCCTCTGCGCTCTCGCCATATTGCAAACTGACCAGCGTGCAATCCTGATGCGGAAAGGTGGCCAGCAGATCGACCACATCGGCGTAGTGCAGGCTGCGTTGGCGGTTGATATACAAGCCGCTGCGCCAACAGAGGCCGATGATTGGTCGGGGACCGAGCCTTTCAAGGCGACGGCGCCATTTCGCCGATTCGCTTGGTTCGGCCAACAAATACCCGGTTCTGGGAGCGTCCGCCGTCAGGTCACGGCGGTATAGTTCCGGCAAATCGCCGCAAAACACATAAGACTGAAATCCGTGCTCACGAACCGTGTCGGTATAATCATAAACCGTGGAATTGTCCCCGTCGGCGCATACTTGGCGCGGAATAGTGGTGACCGAGGGATAGCTGCGTTGAAAAATCGCCTGCCATCGCGGGTCGCACTCGACGGTAACCGGACCAACCTCGGCCAGTAAATCGGGCAGGCAGCTCAAAAACATAATCTCGTCGCCGACGCCTTGTTCGGAGCACACCAGAAGTTTGCCTCTCGGCATTTCCCCAGGTTTCCACTTTTGTTACGGCAAACCGATTCGCGCCGGCGCTTCTTCCATTCGATACCGCGCCGACCAATAGCGCCACCCGGTCTTATGATCCCCCGTACAAAACGCGGCCTGACACAATATAAATTCCAGCTCGGCCAACCCCGGAAAAACCGTAATCCCGGCCCGTGAAAACCGGAATGCCTGATCATAGGCGCCTATATGAAACAGACTGGTCGCAAGATTGTTGTACGCAGCCTTCTCATCTAGATCGATAACGATGGCGCGTTTGGCGGATCGAACGCTCTCGGAAAATTGGTTTAGCTTATATGTCTCGACTGACAGATGGGTCCAAAGGCGGCTCTCCAACGCCTTCAGGCAGGTGGCGCGGCGGGCCCATGCGACGCAATCCAGCGCGTCTGCTTCGGGGCTGCCGGTCCCTGTCAGTTGCGGGTAAATTTCATAGGTTCCGGGCGCGAGCACTATGCCCTTGCGGGCCGAGGTGATTTGGCCCTCGCGGTTGCCCAGGTCCTGATGTGTCCCGGACAGATGCAGATACGGTTCCACCGCCAGCGGGTCCAGACTGATTGCGCCCGCAAGCACCGCTAGCGCCGCGTCGGCCCGGCCCGCAGCTTTCAGGGATAAACCATGGCGGGCTTTTGCCTCGGGCGAAGTTGGCGCCAAACGCGCCGCCGCCGCCGGCAATGCCTCTTGTGGCCGGCCCAACTCACTCAGGATAATGGAAACATTGAGGAACGCTTCGACATAATCATCGCGCAGTTCCGTCGCCCGGCGAAAGGCCGCCAAGGCCGCCGCGGGTTGACCAACGGCTCGCAAGGCGGCGCCCAAATGGTTTTGATAGACTGCGGACATCGGAGACAACGCCACGGCCTGGCGCAAAAACCCGACGGCTTGGTCGCTTAATCCTTGTTGGTGGAGCAGCGTGCCATAGAGATGCAGGGCGTCGCCGTGCCGTGGAACAACGCGCAAAATGCCCTCGTATAAGGGCTTGGCCTCATCAAGACGACCGTTTTCGTGCAACCTCAAAGCCGCCGTGAAACTGCGTTCCAACTCTTGCAATTGGGCTTGTTGCGCCGGAGTGAGAGTGCTCATCGCATCACCGGCACATCCTGCCTCGGACTTCGTTCGTGCTGAATGCTAGGCCGATTCGATGATGAACCCGCCCGGCGGCGTGCCCGGCGGAGGCGCGTCTTGGTCCTTCGCCTTCTGCGCAGAAGCGGCGGCCGAATTGCGCAATCCCTTCATGATGTCGCGATTCACCGCGATGAGAGATTCCAGATCGCCTTCGTGATTCAACGCCGCCGCGGTTTCCTTCTTCACCCAAATCCCCAGGCTAACGATCGCCGCCCGAAGTTCCCGAGGAAGTTGATTACCGGCGGTTCCGCAATCGTCGGCAAACAGGTCCCAAACCTGATTGTTCCAGTTCAATGCGTCGGCGAATTGCGCCATTTTTGCTGGATTGGCTCTAGTGGCTTATCCCTTTTATGCCGGTGACGCGATATGTTGATGGCTGACGAAAATTGGAAAGCGATTG
>JAQBUJ010000618.1 GCA_027623845.1 Pseudomonadota bacterium | reverse complement strand
AGCTCGCCAATCAGATCGCTCCCTCCGACGCCAGCGTCCTGATCACCGGGGAATCCGGAACCGGCAAGGAAGTTCTGGCCCGCTACATCCATACCAAAAGCAAGCGTTCCGGTGAAAAATTCGTCTCGGTGAACTGCGCCGCGATCCCCGACAATCTGTTGGAATCAGAATTATTCGGGCATGAAAAAGGCGCGTTCACCGGCGCCGTCGCCCGTCGTGTCGGCAAATTCGAGGAAGCCCATGGCGGCACCTTGTTGCTCGACGAAATCAGCGAAATGGACATTCGCCTGCAGGCCAAGATGTTGCGCGCAATCCAGGAACGGGAAATCGACCGGGTCGGCGGAAGTCAGCCGGTCAAGGTCGATATTCGCGTCATCGCGACCTCGAACCGTGATCTTGAGCGCCATGTGCGGGAGGAGAAATTTCGTGAGGATCTCTACTTCCGGCTCAATGTTTTCAACCTCCAACTGCCGCCGCTACGTCAACGCCCGGCGGATATACGGGTGTTGGCGGAGCATTTTGGCGACAAATACGCCGAGGCGAACGGACTCCCCTCGCGGCCAATTTCCGAAAGTGCGATGAAGCGCCTGGAAGGCCATCACTGGCGCGGCAATGTACGAGAGCTGGAAAACACCATGCATCGCGGGGTGCTGCTGGCGTCTGGCGATCAGATCGACGACGACGCCATCATGTTGACCGGCGAGGCCTCGTCGACACCGCAAGCATCGCCGTTGCCGCCGATGGGGGGCGCCGTGGCCTCGGCAGTCGCCCCGCCGCCACAAATGAGCAACCCGATGCCGGCCGCCGACGAGAACGACGGCACCCCGATGATCGGTCGTACGGTCGCCGATGTGGAACGTCAGTTGATCATCAACACCCTTGAACATTGCTTGGGCAACCGAACCCACGCGGCGACGATCCTGGGCATTTCCATACGCACTTTGAGGAACAAGCTGAAAGCCTATTCCGAGGCCGGAATGCAGGTGCCTCCGCCGGGTGAGCCGGAACGGGTTCAGATCTAATCCTTGCCGGACGCCGTAACTCAGCAATAGGCCAGAATGACCGATACTTCCAACCAGGCACAGGACGAAGGCGGCGGCGGAGGGTTTTCCGGCACCGACATCCTGGCGCAGATCGCCAAGCGTGGGGACATTGCGCTAGCGCTCGGGATCGTGGCGATCCTGACGGTGCTGGTCCTACCCCTGCCGACCTGGCTGTTGGATTTCATGCTCGGTGTATCGATCGCGTTTTCGGTGCTGATCTTGATGACCGTCCTGTTCATCCCCAGGCCTCTGGATTTCAACTCTTTTCCGATGATCCTGTTGATCGCCACGATGTTACGGTTATCGCTCAATCTAGCCTCGACACGGCTGATCCTGGCTGAAGGCCATACCGGAACCGACGCCGCCGGCCAGGTAATCGAGGCCTTCGGTCAATTCATGATGGCCGGCAATCCGGTGATCGGCGTGATCGTTTTCTCAATTCTTGTAATCGTCAATTTCATCGTTATCACAAAGGGTTCCGGCCGTATCGCCGAGGTGTCCGCCAGGTTCAGCCTGGACGCCATGCCGGGTAAGCAGATGGCGATCGACGCCGATCTTTCCTCTGGATTGATCAACGAAGACGAGGCCCGCAAGCGACGCGAGGACCTGAACTCCGAAAGCACCTTTTTCGGCGCCATGGACGGCGCCTCGAAATTCGTCCGCGGCGACGCGATCGCCGGCCTGCTGATCACCATGATCAACGTGGTCGGCGGTATTGTCATTGGCGTCGCTCAGCAAAACCTGGACTTCACCCAAGCGACCCAGACCTACACTCTGCTGACCGTTGGCGACGGGTTGGTAAGCCAAATCCCAGCCCTAATCGTCTCAACAGCGGCAGGCATGCTGGTCACTAAAAGCGGCACCAAAGGGTCGACGGACAAGGCCATCTTCAGCCAACTCGGTGGTTATCCCAAGGCGCTCACGCTTAGTGCGTTTCTGATGCTGATTATGGCGCTGCTTCCAGGCATTCCAATGCTCCCCTTCGTCGGCCTGGCGATCGTCATCGGCGGAGGTGGGTTTTTGCTCTACCGCAGCCGCGAGGAAGCATCCGATATGGTCGATGCGCTGGCCTTGGAAGATGCACGCGCGCCGCTGCCGGAAGAGCCTATTTCCTCGGCCCTTCATATCGACCTGGTTCGCCTTGAGCTTGGCTATGGTCTACTGCCTTTGGTCAGCGCCAATACCGAAAGCCAAATGTTGACCGATCAAATAAAGGCGCTGCGCCGACAACTCGCTGCCGAGAGCGGCTTCATCATGCCGCAGGTCCGTATCCAGGATAATCTCCAGCTACCGGCCAATACCTATGTCGTGCGGATCAAGGAAATTGAGGTCGGGCGCGGCGACATTCGGCCGAACCGGCTTTTGGTCATGGATCCAAGCGGGCTGCCAATCGACATGCCCGGCACCGAAACCGTGGAACCGACATTCGGGCTTCCGGCCATGTGGGTGGATATGGATAGCCGCGAGGAAGCGACGTTCAAGGGCTATACCGTGGTCGATCCCGCGACTGTCGTGACCACCCATATCACCGAGATGATCCGCGACAACATGCCGGAGCTATTGTCCTATACCGAAACCCAGAAGGTGGTGTCTCGGAAGTGGTGGAAATTTGAAAGCGGCGTAATCTCCGGGTGACGAGAAC
>JAQBUJ010000617.1 GCA_027623845.1 Pseudomonadota bacterium | reverse complement strand
TCGAGAATGCTGATTGCCGGGTTATCAAGGTTATCGGCTAGCCAGTCGGTGGAAACCAGCGCGTCGGGATTTGCATGGGGCATTGATTTGGTCCTTGAGATGGCGCTCTAGGGGGGTGGGGGCGGCCTCAGCCTCGGCGTCAGATCAGCCAGGACGGCAGCGGCAGGTTTTTCTCGCGCAGGAATTCCGGGTTGAACAGCTTGCTCTGATAGCGATGGCCCCAGTCGCAAAGCACCGTGACGATTGTGTGCCCCGGGCCCATTTTCTCGGCCATGCGAATGGCGCCGGCAACATTGATCCCGGTCGAGCCGCCCATGCAGAGACCCTCATGCAGCAGCATATCGAAAATCAGCGGCAAGGCTTCCTCATCGGGGATCTGGAACCAGTCATCCATCGGCACGCCTTCGAGATTCTTGGTGATCCGGCCCTGACCGATGCCCTCGGTGATCGAACTGCCCTCGGATTTTAGCTCGCCATGGGCATAGTGGTTGAAGATCGCCGAACCCATCGGATCCGCCAGCCCGATTCGCACGGATTTGCTCCGTTCCTTCAGCGCCATGCCGACGCCGCCGAGCGTGCCGCCGGAGCCGACCGAGCAAATGAATCCGTCGACCTTGCCGTCGGTTTGCTCCCAGATCTCTGGCCCGGTGGTCTCGTAATGGCCCTGGCGATTGGCGATATTATCGAATTGATTGGCCCAGACCGCGCCGTTCGGTTCGCTCTTCGCCAGATCCTCGGCGATACGTCCGGAAAGCCGTACATAATTGTTCGGGTCCTTATAAGGCACCGCCGGCACCAGCCGCAGATCGGCGCCGCAGAGCCGGAGCATGTCCTTTTTTTCCTGGCTCTGCGTCTCCGGCATGACGATGACCGAGCGATACCCGAGGGCATTGCCGACCAAGGATATGCCAATGCCGGTATTGCCGGCGGTCCCCTCGACGATGACGCCGCCAGGCCGGAGCGCGCCACGGGCCTCGGCGTCGCGGATAATCGCCAGCGCCGCCCGGTCCTTGACCGAGCCGCCGGGATTAAGAAATTCGGCCTTCCCGAGGATCGTGCAGCCCGTGCGCTCCGAGGCTTGCTGCAACTTGATCAACGGCGTGTTGCCGATGCTGCCAATGAAACCGTCGCGAATATCCATGCTCAGTGTCCTAGCAGTCTGAGTCCAGTATGGTTGAAGAACAGCTTACAGAGCCCGGATCAGTCGGACCAGTCGGGAAATTTCAAAATTAAATATATAGTTTAATCAATTGGTTGTTTGGTATTTTTAATGATCGATATTAGGCGTTCTTGTGGCAGACGATAGAAAATTTTCTCGCTCTTGAGTAACGGGCCCATGCGATCATAGAAACGCGCCGCCTTGCTGTTCCAGGGATCGGCGGTCCAATCGATTTGGGTGACGCCATGGTCATGAGCGTGGTGCACCAGCGCGTCCATCATCGCCCGGCCAGCGCCGGCGCCACGGGCCCTGCGAGCGACGAACAGGTCTTGAATGAAAAGGCTTTGCTGACAGGTCGCCAGAGCGAACATTTCCGAGAAGGCCAGGAAACCGACGGGATTATCGGAGTCGAAAGCCAGAAAAACCTGGAGACCGGCTTTCTCACCGAACGCGCCCTTGGCGATGGCATGGGTCATATAGGATCGCTGATAGCGCGACGGCAGGCCGTAAAAGGTCAACAATTCCTGGGCCAGCCAAGCAAGGGCATCGGCATCGAGCGGGGTTGCCAAGCGGATTTCCAACGCCGGGCGAGGGGCGGTGGATGGGGGCTGCTCGGTTGCGTCGCCCGACCGGGGCGTTTTGCGATCCGCGTCCATAGATATCCAAGCAAAGCTGCGGCACCCAAGCTCAGCTGTTAAGCCTAGCCGGTGGAGTGCTGACGATGGCGGCGCTATCGGGCGAAGTCAACGCCGCCAGTGGCGCAATCCACCCAAGGTGCGCGTGCGCCGCGACCCGGCGTGCGGTCGGTGCTATCATCGGCAGGCGTGAAAGAGTGAGTTGCATGAGGTGCGGGACGATGACGGATAAACCTTTGGCGGGCATCCGGGTACTGGATCTGGGCCAGGGCGTCGCTGCGCCGTATTGCGGGCTGCTGCTGGCGCAATACGGCGCCGAGGTCGTGAAGGTTGAACCGTTGAGTGGTGACTGGATGCGCGGCTTGGGCGAAGCGCGCGGCGACCAGACCGCTTATTCGATCACCTATAACTGGGGCAAGCGCGGGATCGCGGTCGATATGAAAAATCCTCGCGGGTTGGAGGTCGTCCGCCGGATCGCGGCGCGTTCGGATGTGGTGTTGGAGAATTTCCGCCCCGGCGTGGTCGACCGGCTGGGCATCGGTTTCGAGGAGGTAAAGGCGCTTAGCCCTCGGGTTCTCTATGTTTCGGTCAGCGGTTTCGGGCAGTCCGGGCCTTATGTAAAGCGGCCGGGCTCCGACACGGTGTTGCAGGCGTTTTCCGGACTGGTGGGGATCAACAAGGATATGGACGGCCGGCCGCATCGGGTCGGAACCACGATGGTCGACGCCTTGACCGGGCTTTGCGCCTTTCAGGCAACGTCGATGGCCCTGTTCGGCGGGGTCAAGGAGGCGCGGTTGCTCGATGTTAGCCTGTTGCAATCGGCAGCGCTTTTGCTCACCCCGAATATCGCCGACTTTCATCTCAGCGGCGGGCCGGCGCCGCCGCTCAACGCGCCAGCCGGCA
>JAQBUJ010000616.1 GCA_027623845.1 Pseudomonadota bacterium | reverse complement strand
CGATGCTCTCTCGGCGCTGGCGCACCATGGTTTGCAGCATGAGAAGAATATCGTCCTCAGCAAGGGGCTGGTCCTTGCCGTCGGTCCGCGCAGCGATATCGCGATCTTTGAGCGCGGCAAGGATCAGACGCAGGGTCGAAACCCTCCGTACGTCCTTATTTTTCATCGCGGCTTTGAGAGCGTCGCTCAAGCGCGTTCGAAGCATACAAAGCTCGACATTATGAGGCAGGAAAGGATCATCCTACACCCAATTTACCTGAACTGTCGAATCGCGAGAATCTATTTAAGATATTGATATTATTACACAAAATCAAAGGTGAACTGCCTTGACGGCACTCGTTGGGTTGCTTATGGTCGCGCCGGCCCATGACCTGCGAGCGGCTTGGCAAGCGGCTGGGAATGGCCGTCGAAGCGAGAACCCGCGGATTCGTCCGACCCCGTGGCATGTCGGGCCGCCCATCGACCGGAGCAGCCTGTTTGCCCGCAAGAATAGCGATTGAAAGTGCGACTGCCCCTGCTGGAGCAAACGCGGCGTTGGTACTCGCCGATGGCACCGTGTTCTGGGGCCATGGCGTCGGCGCGCGTGGCTGTGCGCTCGGGGAAGTGTGTTTTAATACCTCGATGACCGGCTATCAGGAGATCCTTACCGACCCCTCCTACGCCGGCCAGTTGATCACCTTCACCTTTCCCCATATCGGCAATGTCGGTACCAACGTCGAAGATCTCGAAGCGCCCACCCCTGCGGCACGCGGCGTTATCCTGGGCGCGTCCATTACCGAACCATCAAACTTTCGCAACACCTCCCCCTTTGCCACCTGGTTGGATCGCATGGCGCTGCCCGGTATCATCGGCGTCGATTGCCGGCGCTTGACCCGGCATCTCCGTGATCGCGGGCCGCAGGCCGGTGCGTTGGTTCATTCAGACAATCCCAGCGGCATCGCCCTCGACGACCTGCTGAATCAGGCGCAAGCCTGGCCAGGCCTTGAGGGTATGGATCTCGCCAAGGAAGTCTCCTGCCAAGACGGGTATGCCTGGACCCAGGCGCGCTGGACTCTGGGCGATGGCTACGCCACGCAGGAGAATCCGCGCTTTAATGTGGTTGCCGTTGATTTCGGCGCCAAGCACAACATCTTGCGCAGTCTCGCGGCATCCGGATGCGCCGTAACCGTCGTGCCCGCATCGGCCAGCGCCGAAGATGTCCTGCGTCACCGCCCCGATGGCGTGTTTCTATCGAACGGACCGGGCGATCCCGCCGCGACCGGTGCGTATGCCGTGCCAATGATTAAACAGATCATCGCCGCCGGGGTTCCCGTGTTTGGCATATGTCTGGGCTTTCAAATGCTGGCGATCGCGCTCGGCGCCGGCACCAGGAAGATGTTTCGCGGCCATCGCGGCGCCAATCATCCGGTCAAGGACCTGCGCACCGGTCGGGTCGAGATCACCAGCCAGAACCACGGCTTCGAAGTTGATGCCGAAACCCTCCCGCCCGGCGTTCAGGCGACCCACGTCTCGCTATTCGATGGATCGCTGGAAGGCTTGGCGATCGCCGGCAAACCCGTGTTTGGCGTGCAGTATCATCCGGAAGCCTCCCCCGGACCTCAGGATTCGGCATATCTGTTCGAGCGCTTTGTCGAACAGATGTCGTCGGGAACTCAAGCGACGCTCTGATATGCCGCGGCGAACCGATATCGAATCAATCCTTATTATCGGCGCCGGTCCGATCGTCATCGGCCAGGCTTGTGAATTCGACTATTCGGGGACCCAGGCCTGCAAAACCCTGCGCGCCGAGGGCTACCGCATCATCTTGGTCAATTCAAATCCGGCGACGATTATGACCGATCCCGATCTCGCCGACGCAACCTATATCGAACCGATCACGCCAGAAATCGTCACCAAGATCATCGAACGCGAACGGCCCGATGCTTTGCTTTCGACAATGGGTGGACAAACCGCGCTGAACGTCGCCGTACAATTGGCCGAAGCAGGGGTATTGTCCCGCCTCGGCGTGGAACTGATCGGTGCGTCCTTAGAAACCATTAAGCGCGCGGAGGACCGCGATCTCTTCCGCGAGACGATGCACCGGGCCGGTCTCGAATGCGCCCGTGGGCGTATGGTCGACAACATTGAGCAGGCCCGCAAAGCGCTTGAAGAAACCGGATTGCCGGCAATCGTTCGTCCCTCCTTCACGCTCGGCGGCTCGGGCGGCGGCGTCGCCTACAACCGGGAGGAATTCGATCATATCGTCACCACCGGCCTCGACACGTCGCCGGTTGGCACCGTTTTGATCGAGGAATCGCTGCTCGGCTGGAAGGAATTCGAGATGGAAGTGGTCCGCGATCGCGCGGACAACTGCATCATCGTGTGCGCGATCGAGAATATCGATCCGATGGGCATCCACACCGGCGATTCGGTGACCGTCGCACCGGCGCTCACGCTCACCGATAAAGAGTATCAGGTGATGAGAAATGCCTCGCTCACGGTGGTGCGCGAGATCGGCGTTGAAACCGGCGGCGCCAATGTTCAATTTGCGGTCGAGCCAACCACGGGGCGGTTGATCGTGATCGAGATGAACCCGCGGGTCTCGCGTTCCTCGGCCCTGGCTTCCAAGGCGACCGGGTTTCCTATCGCCAAGGTCGCCGCCCGGCTTGCGGTCGGCTACACGCTCGATGAACTCGACAACGAAATCACTGGGGTTACCCC
>JAQBUJ010000615.1 GCA_027623845.1 Pseudomonadota bacterium | reverse complement strand
GCCGGCATCGAGCAGCCCTATTGCCATATGGAAAAGCTGCATAATCTTGAGGCTTTACCGGCGACCGGGTTTGTCGTCGCCTGCTTCCCCTGCAAGATCCTCGGCGGCACTGCCGGCTGGACGCGCG
Source organism: Pseudomonadota bacterium (assembly GCA_027623845.1). GTDB lineage: Bacteria > Pseudomonadota > Alphaproteobacteria > Thalassobaculales > Thalassobaculaceae > JADHLJ01. The sequence continues at coordinate 2,588 of JAQBUJ010000615.1, read as the reverse complement.
CCGTGGCGCTGTTCGACTGAGCGGATTTCGCGAGCGCTTCTTCCACCGCCGGCGCGATCGCGATAGGATTTTCTCACCAACACAACGGGGAGGGCTCGATATGGCCGAGAAAAAGGTGTCTTACGAATACGACGGCAGGAAATTCGAAGGGATGCTGGTCTATGACGACAGCGTCACGGTCAAGCGCCCCGCCGTCTTTATGCAGCCCGACTGGTTTGGGGTGTGCCGCCATTCGGCCGATATGGCGCAAGAGGTGGCGGGCAGCGACTATGTCGTGATGGTGGCCGACATGTACGGCGTCGGCTACGGCGAGCGCGAAAAATCCGAGGCCGAGCTATTAAAGAGCGCGCAAGGGGTGCGCGGCGATCTCAAGCTCATTCTCGGCTGCGGCGCCACTGCCTACGCGGCGCTCACCGCCGAAGCGCGCCAGCTTGGCCTGATCGACCCGGACAAGACCGGCGCCATCGGCTTCTGCATGGGCGGCGGCTTCGCGCTCGAGCAGGTGCGCGCCGGCGCCGACTTCAAGGGCACGGTGGTGTTCCACGTTACCGCGCCCAATCCGGTCGACCCCGGCGCGAAACCGAACATCAAGGGGCGCGTGCTGGCGCTCCACGGGGCGGCGGATCCGGTGACGCCGAAATCGATGATGGATGCGCTCGAGGCCGAGATGACCGAGGCCAAGGTCGATTGGCAGGTCATGATGTTTGGCCACGCGGCGCACTCGTTCTGCGTCAAGGGCGCGAACAACCCCCCGGTCCAGGTCTACGACGAAAAGCTGTGCCAGCAGTCCTACCGGATGATGCGCGACTTCTTCGCGCAAACGTTGTGAACAGCGTCCGGCACGACGAAATCTGCCGCTAGGCGCCGGCCTCATCCTGGAATTCCGGATAGTGCGCGTAGATGCTCGTCATGTACCAGTTGTAGAAGTCCCAGTAGGTCTCGGTCGGGTATAGGGGCGGCGTATCCGGCCCGACGCAGGTCGGCAGCGGGGCGCAGAGGCTGGCGAGATCGGTGTTGACGAAACACGCCAGCGAGTACCGGTGAGCCTCTTTTGGCGGAATCACCCGGTGCGGCGTCGCCCGAAAACGTCCGTTCGTCCAACGCTCCAAGAACAGTCCGGCGTTCAAGATCAGAGCGCCGTCCTCGACTTCGGGCCAGAACCAGTTGCCGTCCGTATCGAGGATTTGCAGCCCCGGCTGGTTGGCCGGCGGCAAGAAGGTCTGGAAGCCGGCGTCGGCGTGCGGGCTGTGGCCAAATTCGTTTTCTTCCAGTCGCGGCTGCGGCGGATAGTGGGCGAGGCGCAGGTAAACATAGGGGGTTTCGAAGTAGGGCACGAAGAAATCTTCCGGCAGTTCCAGCGCCAGCGCCCACACGGGCAGCATGCGCTTTCCAAGCTCGGTCATCGACGCCATATATTCCAGTGCGGTCTCCTTGAACCCCGGCAGGCCCTCCGGCCACTGGTTTGGACCGTAAAACTGTTTTCCGGCCTTCACATTTGGATGGTCGTCAGGGTACTCGGTGGCCAAGACCAAGCACCCGCCTGTGTCGAATTTGGTGTTCTGATTATAGGATGAAACCTTGATCAGAGAGCCCTTGGGTGGAATGTAGCCCCGCTGGTTCTGATCCACCTTGTGCCCAAGCTTGGTCTCCATCGGCAGGGTATGATAGCGCTCGCTCTGTTCCTGCATCCGGGCGATGAGATCTGGCGCGATACCGTGATTGACGACAGAGTTGAACCCGAGGGTTTGATAGGTCTCGCGCAAAATAGCGGCGAGTGCGCGAATGCTCTCCCGGTCGCCGGTAAAAAGCGGGGCGAGATCAAGCAGGGGCATTTTGCGCGAATAAACCCGGTCATCGTCGGCCGATGAAGGCTTGGAACCTTGCATCACGCTTTCCCCAAATTCAGCATTTTGCAGTCTCTAAACCAGACGACGATCGACGGGGCGTGTCAACTCCCGCCGCCGCGGGCGAGGCGCAATACCCGGCGGTTTTTCATTCGATTACCCGAGGTGACCGCTTGTCGGTGTTGGTGTACAAGAGCCAGCATTGTATTTCAGCCGCGCATTTGAAGGCGGCGACGTCCGCTTCCAACACCAATGATCCGTAATACAGCGTACGTATCCCGCATTCCGATCGAGAAAAAATGACAGAATTCGCAGCCGTGGTTCCGGCGCTTCAACAGGCTTTGAACCAACGCGGTTATACCGAGCTAACGCCGGTGCAAACGGCGGTTTTGGCCCCAGAACTCAGAGACGCCGACGCTTTGGTCTCGGCGCAGACCGGGTCCGGCAAGACCGTGGCCTTTGGCATGGCGCTGGCGCCGACCCTGTTGGCGGGCGCGGAGCGCTTTGTCCCGACGCACGCGCCCCTGGCGCTGGTCGTCGCGCCGACCCGCGAGCTGGCGCTGCAGGTCCGGCGCGAATTGGAATGGCTTTACGCGATGACCGGGGCGGCCTTTGCATCGTGCGTCGGCGGTATGGATATGCGCGCCGAACGCCAGGCCCTGCAGCGCGGCGCCCACATCGTGGTCGGCACGCCAGGCCGGTTGCGCGACCACATCGAACGCGGCTCCTTCAACACGACGGCGC
>JAQBUJ010000614.1 GCA_027623845.1 Pseudomonadota bacterium | reverse complement strand
ATACCTCGGTCGAGAACTATGTCGATGTGGTGCGGGCGCTATGGGGACGGCCTCGGGTGTTCGGCGACGGCGGCGGCGCCGATGTGATCGTCAACTACAATGGTGGTGACTCCTGGACCGAGTGCTTTCGCGCGTTGAGCCTGCGGGGCAGGTTGCTGATCTGCGGCGCCACCAACGGCCACGATCCGAAAACCGACCTCAGATACATATGGTCCTTCGAGTTTGATATCCTGGGGTCGAACGGCTGGGATCGCAGCGACCTTGAGGCCTTGCTTGAGCTTGTCGCACAGGGGCGGATCAAACCGGCCCTGGACAGCGTGCGCCCCTTGGCGGAATTGGCGACGTCGCTCACCGACCTGATCGAACGGCGGGTGGTTGGTAAGGCGATCCTTATTCCCTGACAGGCTTAACCTATGATGGAATGTAGACATGAGTGACGGACTTTTCGGCGGCGACATTGCTTTGGTGACCGGGGCAGCGTCCGGTATCGGCCGGGGGATCGCCAAAGCCTTGGCGGGGGAGGGCGCCGGGCTGGTGCTTAGCGACGTTGACGCCGATGCGGCGGAGACCGTCGCCGCCGATATTCGGTCCAATGGCGGCGAGGCCAAGGTTATCGCGGCGGACCTTTCCGGCAGCGACGGTCATGCCGCGCTGTTCGCGGCGGCGAGCGCGGCGGCTGGCCCGTTGTCGATTTTCGTGCACAGCGCCTCTCCGCGGCGGCATGAGAGTGAGAACGCAGCCACGGTGACCGAGGCGCAGTGGGATGCGATGGTCAATACCAATCTGCGTTCCGGTTTTTTTCTGGCCCGCGCCGCGGCCGATGGGATGAAGCGCGCCGGGCTCGCCGGGCGTATCCTGTTCATCACCTCGCAGCACCGCTTCGCACCGCGCAATCTGCCGCACTACAGCGCTTCCAAGGCCGGGCAGGTGATGGTGATCAAGGAACTGGCTAGGCTCTATGGGCCGCACGGGATCCGCGTCAACGGCATCGCGCCGGGGGCGATACCCGGCGGTGGTTTCTCCGCCAATGTCGAGCAGTTGAACGCTCGCATCGCCATGCGCCGCACCGGCACGCCGGAAGACATAGCGGGGATGGCTTTAGCCCTGCTTTCGGATCGGTTCTCCGGCTATGTTACCGGTGAGACGGTTTCCGTCGATGGTGGCTTGGCGCTGTACAACTGGATCGACCCGCCGAGTTTGGATTGACCTTTGATAACCTCTCGATCCACTCAGTTGACCGCCCGGGACAGGAGAGCCGCCGATGCCGATGGCCTATGAACTCAACCTCGGTGGTTTGATCGATCCGGCCAGCGATCGGGACGCGATCGCCTTCATCGACTTGGCCGGCAGCCACGCCGGCGGCGACGGCAAGGCCTACAGTCGCGGTGACATTGATGATCTGGCGAACGCTGTGGCGCGGGGCCTGAGTGAGCGCGGCCTCGACCGCGGCGACGCCATCGCCATCCTGGCTGAAAATTCGGTCGCTTACCTCACGGTTTATATGGGCATTATGCGCGCCGGTATGGTCGCGGTGCCGATCAATTATCGCCAACCCGCCCGGACCATCGCCCATATCCTGGCAGATTCCGAAACCCGGTTGATTTTTGCCGATCAGGGCCGGCGGAGCTTGTGTCCGGAGGCCATTGCGGTCATCGATTTTGCCGGCGAGGGGGTCGGCACCTATCAAGGCCTGCTCGACCCAGGGCCGTTCGAGATCGTGGCGCCGGCGCCGGAAGAAACTGCGATGATCCTTTATACCTCCGGCTCGACCGGCATGCCCAAGGGGGTAATGCTGAGCCATGAGGGGCAACTTTTCGCCCTGTCGCGCTGGCAGGCCGATCGGGCCGAGTTGGCGCGTCACCGCTTACTGGTCGCCGCGCCGCAATACCACATGAACGCGCTGTTCATCTCCAAGCTGACCTTGTTCTACGGCGCCAGCGCCGTTTTGCTGCCGCGTTTCGATGTTGAGCAATATGTGCACGCCATTTCCCGCCACCAGGTGACCTGGTTGACTTCGGTGCCGACCATGCTGGCTCTGGTGGTGCGCGAGACGGCGCTTCTGGAGGCGGCGGACCTCTCACGCGTCGAGCGGGTAAGCATGGGGTCGGCGCCGTTGACCGAGGCCTTGTTCGATGAGGTTCAGGGCTGGTTTCCAGACGCCTTGGTCTCCAATCTGTATGGCACGACGGAGCATGGCCCTTCGGCCTTCGGCGCACATCCCGAGGGGCTGGCGCGCCCTAAGCTCTCGATCGGTTGTGCGGCGCCAGGCATGGCGCTGCGACTGGTCGGCGGTCCGGACCAGAACACCGGCGTGCTTGAGGCGCGCAGTGTCAGCAACATGACGGCTTACAAGAACCTACCTGACAAAACAGCCGAGGTGATGGTCGATGGCTGGTATCACACCAAAGACGTGATGCGGCGCGATGAAAACGGCTTCTATTTCATCATCGGTCGGGAGGACGACATGTTCGTTTGCAATGGCGAGAACGTGTTTCCGGGTGATGTCGAACGGATGCTGGAGACCCACCCGTCGATCAATCAGGCGAGCGTCGTGCCGGTCGAGGACCCGGTGCGTGGCCACGCCCCGATCGCCTTTGTGGTGCCGTCGACAGATGCCCAATTGAGCGAGCCCGACATCCAAGCTTATGCGCGCTCTGAAGGGCCGGCCTATCAGTTCCCCCGCCGGGTTTTCTTCCTTGATGCCCTGCCGCTAGCG
>JAQBUJ010000613.1 GCA_027623845.1 Pseudomonadota bacterium | reverse complement strand
CCGCGAATACCAAGGCGGTCGCCGTCAAGGCCTGCTCGCCGCCCGACAACAGGGACAGCATCTGCAGCTTTTTGCCCGGCGGACTGGCCATAATCTCCAGGCCGGCATCCAAAGGATCTTCCGCCTCGACCAAAGTCAGATGCGCCCGGCCGCCGCCAAACAGGCGAACGAAGAGATCTTGGAAATGGCCGTTCACCTTCTCAAAAGCAACCAACAACCGCTCCCGCCCCTCCCGGTTGAGCGAGGCGATGGCGCGCCGCAATCGGGCGATCGCACCAACCAAATCGTCGCGCTCGTTCTCCATCCCCTCGATCTGCTGCTCCAGTTCCTCGACTTCCTGCTCGGCCCGCAAATTGACCGCGCCGATTCGCTCCCGTTCACGGGTAAGCCGCTCCAACCGAGCCTCGGTCGAGTCGATATCGGGAAGATCCTCGTCGGCTGCGATTCCGGCTTTTTCGAGAATTTGGTCAGGCAGACACTCCAGACGCTCGGAAACCCGCTCACGCAGCGCTGAAAGCGCCTGGTTTACCTGGCTCAGTTCTGCTTCGGCGCGGACCCGGTTTTCCCGGGCCGTAGCCACCGCCCGGTCCGCCTCGCGGGAAGCATGATCGGCTTGACCGAGAACCACCTCCGCCGCCGCCAGATCATCGGCCGCGTTCCGTCGCTTGGCCTCGGCCTGTTCTATGGCGCTTACCAGCTTGCCGCGCTGTTCGGCGATCTGCGCCGGCCGGGCGGCAAGTCGGTCGATCTCGGCGGTTTCCGATTCGCGGCGCTCATCCAGTTCCCGCATGCGCACCGTCGCCCGCTCGACCCGGTCACTCCAGGTTGATTGCTCGGCGACGATCGCGCTCAGACGTGTGCGCCGTCCCTGCACCTCACGGACCAATTGGTCGTGGTCGCTTCGGGCATCGGCGAGTTCAGCGCGGCGCTCGACCAGTGTTCGGCGATGCCCGGCGCTCTCGGCCCGAAGCGCCTCGACGTCGCCCAGATCGGCCAATTCTCTTTCGCCCTGACCGCGCTGCTCCACCGCCTCGGCGCGATCTGTTTCAAGGCGCAGTCGGCTTTCCTCGATACCTCTGAGCTTGCTTTCCAGTTCGGCGAGGCGTCCCTGCAATGCATTGTGGTGTTTACGCGCCGCATCAAGCGCGCCCATCGCCTCGCGTTGCTCGGTCCGGCTCTGTTTTTCCCGCTCGTTCAACGCGGCGAGGGCGTCTCGTTCGACAAGCACCCGCGCCTGGGCGGCGCCAAGATCCCCGGCCACGGCCTGACGCCGCGCCTCGATGTCGGTCAGCCGGTTGCGCTGACGCATCCGCACCGCCGCCGCGCTCGGCGCATCAACGGCCACGACAAATCCGTCCCAACGCCAAAGACCGCCCTCAGGCGTGGTCAGCCGCTGGCCTTGCACCAGGCCGGGCTGCAATCGCAATGCCTCGGCCGGATCGTTGGCGACGCCGATTTGCCCAAGCCGCCGGCTCAACTCGGCTGGCCCGCGAACCTTTTGATCAAGCGTCACGACTCCGGTGGGAAACGCGGCGGCGGGAAACGCGGCGATACGATCTTGCGGATTGGCCTGTCCAGCGCCCGCCCCGGCCCAATGTCTGGGCTCAGCAGCGCCGTCACCGGCGCTAAGCGGCGCCGTCAGGTCATCGCCCAGAGATGCACCCAAGGCGTTTTCATAGCCCGCCTCGACGGTGATCTGGTCAAGCACCGGCGCCATTCCGGCAGGAGCGTCAGCCGAAAGCATGTCCCGCAGCGCACCAGCCTCGGCATCCAACTTGGCGACGACCGCCTCAATCTCGCGCAAGGCGTCCCTCGCCGCATCGACCTCGGCGGCGCGTTGGCCTTTCTGTTCCTCGGCCGTATCAACCGCGACCCGAGCGGCCTCCATCCGCGCGCCGGCGCTTTCGACCGCCTGATCGGCTGCCGCGACTTCCTCCGGCGCCACCGTGCGGTCCTTGAGCTCCTGGCGTTGGCGATCCAACCCTTCGAGTTGCTGCTGCAGCCGGTCATGCCGCTCGACGGCCATCCGGACCTGCCGCTGCAGGGCGGCGCGCCGGGCTTCGGTGGTGGCGATGACTTCGGTCAGAGCGGAAATTCGTGCCTCTACCTCATCCGCCAGTTGGTTGGCCTCGGCAAGCCTGGTCGCGGCGGCGGCCTCACGTTCCTGCTCGCCCTCCTTGGCTTTCTCGATTGCCTCTCGCTCCATCGCCAGGCGACCGGCCGCCTGGCGCGACCGCCAGGGCGGTCTCGCGTTCAACGTCGTCACCAACTTGCCGCAACCGGGACTCGGCCTCGGAGCGGGCGGTGACAATGCGCTGCTGTTCGCTATCCAGCTCGCCGCGCGCCAGGGTCAACCGCTGCAAGCCCGCCGAAGTCTCCGCCTCGGCCTGACGCAGCGCCGGCATCTTGGCTGCCAGATCCGCTTGCCGCGCCGATTCCCGCGCCGCCTGGCCGGTAGCTTCACCGACCGCCGCCTCGGCATCGCGCAATATCGTCGCCTTGACCAGCCGTTCGGCCATCTGCGCCTGCCAGCGTCCGTGCAGCAGCACCGACTCGGCTTTGCGGATTTGCTCACTCACTGATCGGTACCGCACCGCCTGACGCGCCTGTTGCCGCAGACCATTCAGCTGGGTCCGCAAAGCGTTCACCACATCCTCAAGGCGTTCCAGATTGGCTTCAGCCGCCTTCAGCCGCAATTCCGCTTCATGGCGTCTGG